>NZ_DJDC01000063.1:0-3447 GCF_002430855.1 Acinetobacter sp. UBA5934
CCTGTGTATTCATCATCAGGATCATAAATATCATTAAAGTCAAATAATAGATCTATAAGCTGTGAATAGAATCCATCCCATTTTGTTCGTTCTTTTTTTAAACGTTTTAAAAAATTCTCAATATGAAGTGTAAGTTTTTCCTGATTAATTGAAGACATCATGTTTAAACCTATGTGTGTGACAGTTACATAAGAGATAGGGAATTCAGTATATATATACGTTTTACTTCTCAACAAAATATTAACTAATAAACGATTAGATTAATAACCAAAGCTCTAGAGAGCCTAAATTCCTCCTGTAGTACAGTATCTATTTATCGCATTAAGCATATTTTCTGCCTGCTCCACGCTTAAATTCATCTAGGCGCCAGCCTGAAAAAAAGCTAGAATTAAGTTAATTAATAAAAATCAATTTCAAAACTTGTATAGGGATAAAAATTCAAAGTTTTAAATTTATTTAGCCATCAAAAGCATCTAAAAAGTTACACGGTATTTTCTGCTTAAACACTTCCTCATTATTCACTTAAATAAATTCATATTTTTTCAAAATCATGAATCATAAATTCAAATTAAAACCTCATCACCTCCATATTTTAAATTCTAAACGTCCTACATTTAAAACAACGATAAGCACTCCATCAAAGTTAAGTTCAAAGTTAAATAGGCCCTGTATTTAAGATGGAGCTATAGATATCACGGTAATTTCTTCACGCCAAGCATTTAAAAAAACTATGGCAAATCAACCGAAATCACCCGAAAAGAAATGGAATAGTAAGCAATAGATTGCCATAAAGTATGACCTAAGCTTTTACTAAGGTAGATTCAAAAATGCGTAGAACTCCAGCTTTAGATCAAACTAAATCATTCCTATCACGTTGTAGAGATATTGATGCAGTATGGATACTCAATATCTTTAATGAAGAGATTAAACAATACAAAGATGTTAGGCGGACTGATGTTGATATGCTAAACAGACTCGATAAATTTTCTGATATCAAAAAGGAAATCATGGCTGAACTCTGTCATTTACATGACCGTGATATAGAGCATTTTATTTATTGCCTAGAAGAATACCAAGCTCATATTTCTATGCCTAAAATTGATCTGAAGAATATCGAAAATAATAAACGTTTTATATTATTCGCAAACAATACTATGCAAAATAATTTAAGAAGTAGAATACTAGAAGATATAAGCAATCCTGTTTATAAGTTTTTTTATATACTTTTCACATACGAAGAATATTTTGACCATCCCAGATCATTAGAGGAAATATATAAACGTTTCTCCAATGTACACATGAAGTTCGATAGTCATTTTAATTTTGCTGAAAATGATTTTTACATATGGGCTAATAGTCACATTTATAAAAGTGAAGAATATAAGAGACTCCGCGTGAATTTATTAAACTCTACTAATCCTGAAATAAATATTAACTCAATCTTTGATCAACTTTATGATCTAGATATTAATGTCCACTATGCCCTTAGAAAAAAAATATCTAATGCTTGGTATCAGAAAAGACATCGAGATGATAAAAAGGTTAAAAAACCTGGATTTTATGCTCTTACAGTTAAAGCAAAAGAAGCCTTAGCCTCACTTGCTCGTAAAAAAAACCTTTCGGAAGATAAGGTTTTGGAAGAACTCATAAATCAAGCCTATGTAAAAGAATGTAACCCCCTAACAGGTGAGTTTCCCTACTAAATCCAATTTAAATCATAGTAAAATTAGACTCTGCCTAGATTAGGCAGAGTCTAATTTCATTAATGAACATTAAATTAAGAAGCTTAGAGTTCCGATTGTTCAAGAATTTTTTCAAGTAAAGGTTTATTTTTACGTAAAGTATTCGAAATACTTTTTTCAACATATTCAGTCCCATATGATAGAAAATCATTATATTCCTCATATGGGTATCCTCGCTTTAAAGCATTTTTAATATTCGAAATTTCTTCGCTCATTATTGTCATTAGCTGTTCACTATTTTTATACTTCGGATCATTTTTATCAACTTCCTTTAGTCTGCTTTCTTGAAATGATATATTTACCTCAATTTCAGTTAATTTATCATTAAGCCACTTGGTATCAAATTTCTCAAACTCTTCTTCAATAACCTCAATACAATCTTTCGCAACTTGATCTGCAGATTTCCAACGCTTACCTTGCTGATGTTGTCGCAACACAATCTGCGTAAGCATTTCGTTTTTTTGATTTCTGATCTTAGTCCTTTCACCTAAAACAACTCTAGTCTTATCAATTCGTTTTTTTAAAGCCTTATTAGTCAACCCATAATTAACCGTATTTAAACAAATATATTGATAAAAAATATTTTCAAACTCTTCTTCAGCTTCTTTTGCAGTTAAGTTAGACAATCTACTAGACAGCGAATCTAGCTGATTAAACAATTCAATTAAATCCCCACTACTATATTTATAATCTTTTTGGAATTGTTCATAACGGGGATTGTGTTGATCCTGAAGCATAGCTTGATAAATTTCTTGAGTTTCGCCTTCTTCAAAATCATCCTTTATTTTGTGAAACTTTATTCTTTCAACAGACTCTAAATTAGAAAATTTTATAGATTGGATGCTCTTGATCTTCTCTTTCACTGTTTTAATAGGCATAGATTTATCTCTTACAACTTCTACTTTTAGTTGTTGCACATAAGGATCCCAATCCGCAAGAAATACAATGACTGCACCATACTGATTTAACAGCTCAGCTTTTAACTCGTTAATATTTTGTCTAATTTCCACATGAGACATCTGCTAAACCTTTTTAAATTAGAATTACATAACTAATTTACATGAAAAAATAAACCTTACAATTCAATTAATTTACGTTCATTTATTTTTTACAGCTGTAACATTCCTCATTTTTTATTTATCAATTGCACAATGCGCTTATCGACAATACATGAGTGTTTAAAAGTGACAATAACTATTTCTACTTACGACTATCTGTTTCTAAAATTCGGCAACCCGATGCCAATGCTGGATGATGTCTGTAAAGCATATTACCCACATCTAAGCAAAGAAAATATTTTAGAAAAAGCAAGAAAAATGGACTTCCCTTTCAAATGCGCACGTCTAGATCGAAGTCAAAAGTCTCCGTATTTTGTGGACTTAAAAGATCTCTCTAATGTGCTAGATGGCTTGTTCCAAAAGGACTCACCCTATATTGATACTGATATTATTTATAATTTTAAAAGCCCGAAGGAGTAAATTAGCAATGGCTTATCTTACTTCTCAAGAACTACTAAATAGATTCAAAATCAAATCTCAAACAACATTATGGAGATGGCAGCAACCTACTCAGAAAATTTTTAAAGAACCCTTTCCAGCTCCTATCAAGGTATCCGTGGGTTCTAAAAGCCTTTGGGATGAAGAGCAAATCATAATCTGGGAAAACCAATATTTCAGAAATAACAAAAGCCTAACTAATTAGTTAG
>NZ_DJDC01000063.1:3614-14516 GCF_002430855.1 Acinetobacter sp. UBA5934
GCCTAACTAATTAGTTAGGCTTTCCAATTTATCCCACCATTGTTTATAAGCGATTCCCATCTCTTTCTGATAATCATGGTAGTCATATGTCCCTTGCTCTCCTGGCATGGTATGACCAATCATTAACTCTGCAATATCACGCGATGTAAAACGACTAAAATGAGTACGAGCTGTACGTCTTAAATCATGCATAGACCAATGTTTCATCTCAACACCATAATGTCTTCTTGCATATTGCATGACATTATACGGTAGCTTACCTGGACCATTTTGCCCATACATCTCTTTAGTCCCATTATTCACGAACATATAGATGGAACTATTCAGCTCCATAGCCTGCTGAATAAAAGGCTCAATTTCAGGCAATATCGGTCTAAGAAGAGGTCGCTTCGTATACTTACCTGTCTTATGGTTTTCAGGTGGTACAGTCCAAATTTTGCGTTCAAAATCGAAATCCGATTTTTTTGCCATCCTCAACTCACTATATCTATTAGCATAGAAGAGACAGATTTTAATAAACAGCGCATTTTTCAACGCCATTCTAGACTCATCGCAAATTTTCCAAATTAGTGCCACTTCGTCGTCTTCAAGAATTCGATCCACTTTATTCTTTTTAATGTTGAGATCACGTTTTCCAGTTATATGACGTATCGGGTTATTCTCAATCAGCCTACGATTTACGCCCCAATCTAAGCACTGTTTTGTATTTGTTAGCAGTCGATCAGTAATTGATGCAGATTTTTCAAAATGGTCTTCTAGTAACTCTAACCACATATGTAGTGTAATTTGATCTGCTGGCAGATATCCATATTTAGGAAACACATACAACTCAAAAGACCGCAATTGTTGTTGTGCATTTTTCTTATTCGGCATGCAGTATTTTTCATGCCATTCTAAATAGAGCTCCTTAAAAGTTAGTGCGTTCGTCACTTTATGAACTTCTAACTTTTTATATACTCTTGGATCATGTCCTGCCTCTAGGACGCCTTTCATTTTTTGCAACTCTTGCCTAGCTTGTAATAAAGTCAAATTGGGGTAAGAACCCAAGTCTAGGCGAGCTTGCTTACCCTCGTATCTGAAGCGCATTTGAAAAGTGATCTTACCTTTAGGTGACACACGTACACTCAAGCCATCCCTATCAGGTTCGACATGTTGCTCAACCCTAACCTTACCTAAATTCTTTTTAAGCCATGTGTCCGTAAGTGGCATTTCACACCTGTGTACAAATTTTTAAATCAAAAAAAATAACATTAAATATGTACACACTCATGTACACAAAACTTCTGAATAAACTTAATGCAACTTGAAATACCATGCAATGGGTACAAGAATGAAATTTAAATAAAATATTGTAAATTAATAAAATATTAATTTTAATTTGAATGCTTTTGAAATGGGTTGGAATGAGATGAATTATAGTGTGTTATTTGGGTGGGAAATAATCGCGAACGTCCGTCGCTGTGCGACCTGCGCCGCTAATTCGTCTTTAAAACTCATGAAAGATACCTACTGCAGAATGGCAGTGCAAAAAGATCAGAACTGATCAATATAAAAAATTGGCCATATTGTAGCAGATCATAAAACTTTTGAAATGAACTAAACTTGTTCAGCCCGCATCAATCTTAAGTAAATAATGCCTTGTCCATTTTTTCCAGACGTTTCACATCCATCGGCATTCCCAGCAGAAAGCCCTGCAACTGCTGACACCCCAAACGGGTCAGTATGTCTGCCTGCATCGGTGTTTCGACCCCTTCAGCAGTGACCACCAGACCCAATTTGATCGCCAATTGAATAATGCTTTCTAAAATCATTTCATCTTTTGAACCGACGGCCAGGTCGCGTATGAATTCGCGATCTATTTTCAATTCATCTACGGGCAAATTCTTCAAATATAAAAAGCTGGAATGTCCGGTTCCAAAGTCATCAATGGCCAGTCTAATACCCATCTGACGGAGCCGCTCAAAACTTCGAATGGTCGAATCAACATGATGCATGGCGGTCGATTCTGTAATTTCGATAGCCAAATGATTCGGATTAATCTGATATTGATTAAATAAATTTTCCAGCGTGGAAAACAAATGCTTATGCTCAAATTGCACGGCAGATAAATTCACCGCAAGAGGAAAATAATTTGACTCATTTCGTTCCCAAATTTGAATTTGCTTACAGGCTTGCTCTAATGCCCAATAGCCCATTTGAATAATCAGTCCGGTTTTTTCAGCCCCGCTAATAAACATGTTCGGCGTCAACATTCCCAAACTTGGATGATTCCAGCGAATCAGGGCTTCTACCCCACAAATGGCATAATTTTGAGTAGTAAATTTGGGCTGATAAAACAGAACAAATTGTTGTTCCTCAACTGCCTTATACAGATCATTAATCAGTTTGGTCTGACTTTTGGTTTCCTGTTGATCGACACTGTAACTAAAAACGGAATATGTGTTTCTGCCTTGATATTTTGACATTAACATGGCTGCATCGGCATTAATCAGCAGATCCTGCAAATTATTGCCATGATCTGGATACATGGCTATACCAATACTGCAGGAAATATTAATCTCTTTCCCTGCGATTAAGAAACTGCCCTGAATCTGCCCCAATAGCTGTTCTGCTTTTGCAATTGCCTGATCGATAGTGGCCTGTTCCAGCACCATCAAAAACTCATCTCCCCCAATACGGAGCAGTTTTTCATTTTGCTTCAGGTGATGCTGAATACGGGTAGCCAGTTGCACCAGCAATTGATCACCCACATGATGTCCAAAGACATCATTCACCGCTTTAAACCGGTCTAGATCTATATAAATAAAAGCAATTTTATTATCGCTATAACGATGATCGGTAAATAAAAAATGTGAATATTCTGCCAGGAATAAACGGTTGGGTAATTTGGTTAAATTGTCCTGTACGGCCTGATTGGCAAGCTCTCGATTAGCTTTAGAAAGCTGTTTATTTCGGATTTCCAGTTTTTGTTCCATTACCGCAACACATAATGCAGCAAGAAAAATTAAGCTGGTAACTAAAATAACACATAATAAAATTAGTCCTTGCCCGGTTTGATAATGTGTAACCGGCTGATCTGCCGCAATAGCATAAAAAACAATTGCCCCCATCCCGACATAGTGCATCCCAACAATGGTCAGCGCCATCATCAATACCAGGGAAATCTTGATCATCAGCTTTTTTTGTACTGCATTTTTATATTTAAAGGTGAGCCAGAACGTTAAACCTGCCCCCGCTATTGCAATTAAAACGGAAAAAATGGTCAGCAGAGGATCGTAATAAAGGCGATGCTGATTTACGACCAGTCCCATCAGGCCGGTATAGTGCATTCCGGCAATTCCCATCCCCATCAGTACCGCACCTAAAACAAGCCGGCCAAAAGGTAAGGTTTCTCTGGTAGTCAACCAAATGGCAAAAGTTGATGCCATAAATGCAATCACATACGAAACAAAAGTAAGTCCATAATCAAAAGAGTAATCTGCCGGTAAATGACAAGCGAGCATGCCGGCAAAGTGCATACACCAAATTGCGGCCCCGAGCATCAGACCGCTAATGATGAGCAGCATTTTTTCATATTTCTGACCCAAGCCACGAAATAATAATTGTTCAAGGGAAATTGTAAAATAACAGGCCAAAATAGCCACAACTATCGAAGCAATTACCAGGCTAAAATCATAATGTATATGAACCATATTTAGTTCCGTATAAGTTATCTTTCTTGTTTTAATCCACGTGATTCATACTCTTTATACAATTAAAAAATTTTTATCTTTTAAAGAGTAATTATAAAAACAATCAATTAAAACAAGAATCTAATACTCTTCTATTTTGGTCAAGTGATAATTACTCTATTCTTTTTTATTTCTAATTTATTCATTTTACAAAAGAAACCTAGTTCAATATTTTTACCATTATTCCTACACTGTTCATATTTTTTTTAAAATTGTTCTAAAAGCAATTTTTTTCTTTTCGTGCATACATAAATAAAAAACCAGTCAGATCAACTGACTGGTTTTTGAATATTTAAAATAAAAATACCGAATTACAACTTCTACTGACTAGCAGCTTTAGAGGATTGTAATTTTGCATAATCCAATAAAATATTGGCAGATTCGGTAACAAAGGTTTCTTCTTCCGCCAAAGCCGGTCGTTGGTTTGCCTTCATTTTTGCACGAGATTCAATCAAGGCATCAACTGAAGCCTGATAGCTTTCCCAATTGGCATAAGGCTTTTGCCCGGTTAAGCTACGACGTTGATTTTCCGCCTCTAGCGTTTTCTGCTCAAGTGCATTCAACTCGGCTTTGCGTTGATCAATATCCAGCACTACACGCTTTTGCTCATCGGTTTTTTTCGCAATGGCTTTACGTTGCTCCAGATATTTAAATTGGGGATCAACACTTACCCGCTGCTGTGACATTTGCGCCAGATTTTGCACATAAGGTTGTAGTACCGAACCTTCACGCTTAAATGGTGCCGTTGGAATGGTATCCCATTTCAAGGCATTCTTGGCTTTACGCTCGCCAAACTCTTCGTTATAGATATCCACCAGTTTGATGTCTGGGACTACGCCTTTATTCTGGGTACTTCCCCCAGTCACCCGGTAAAACTTACGCTGGGTCAGGGTAGCCTGACCATAGGCCAAGGTATCCAGTTGCACCTGAGCTGTACCTTTACCAGTAGTGGTACTACCAATCACGATTCCGCGCTCATAATCCTGAATCGCCGCAGAATAAATCTCACTGGCCGATGCTGATGCCAGATTAATCATGACTGCCAGTGGACCTGCATAAGTTTGTGCACCACCGTCATCGTCTTCAAATACGCTGACATTGCCATTACCGTCTCGAATTTGCACCACTGGACCGGACTTGATGACCTGTCCCAACATGCGGGCAACTTCTTCAAGTGAGCCACCGGGGTTATTACGCAAATCGATAATAATCCCTTCTACATTCTTGGCTGCCAGGCTTTTTAAAGCATTGTTGGTATCTTCAGAAACTGAACGATAATCCGTACCGGCACGGCGCGCACGATAATTCAAATAAAACGACGGAATTTCAATCACACCAAAGATATGATTTTTACCATCACGTTTGATCTCTACGGTACGTGAACGGACACCGGCATCTTCTTCCTGAATCACATCACGAACCAGACTGACTGTACGTGCCTGCCCCATGGATGCACCCGCTCCCAATAAGCGCAGGCTGACCTTGGTTCCGCGCTTGCCACGAATCAGACCGACTACTTCATTACTGGCCCACCCGACGACGTCCACCATTTTATCGCCGTCTTGCGCTACGCCAATAATGCGATCGCCGGGCTTGATCTGACCTGACTTGCTGGCCGGCCCACCTTCAACAATGGTTTCAATCTTGGTGTAATCTTCATTACCGCGTTCAGGACGAATCGAAACCCCGATCCCTTCTAATTGCAAGGTCGTCTGACGGTTCAATTCCATCGCATCTACTGGCGGGAAATAGTTACTATGCGGATCATAAGTCAGCATCATCGCATTCAAAGTCTTGTCCAGGACATCATCACTTTTCACACGGCTGGCGCGTTCAAGCTGGCGAGTATAACGCTTGGTCAGAGTTTGAACTGGCGTTAAATCTTCAGGGCTTGCCAGATCCTGACCATTAGCCAGTGTCGGATCATCCTTTAAGGCTTTTTGCTTCGCCAGCTCTTCTTCTTTACTGATGGTCAAGTTAATCAGTTGAGATACCAGCATTTTTTGCCAATGCTTACGCTGCTCTTCAGCAGTCGCAAAATAAGGTGCTTTTTCCCGGTCAGTTTCAATATAAACATTTTTTTGTTTCAGATTTTGCGGCTTTTTCAATTCCGCCAACATAAACTCATAAAACTGTTTTAAGCGTTCACGATACTGTGCATGAATTAAATACGGACCCGATAAATCTCCAGCTTTTAAAGCCGCCCCAAAATTTGCACCATACTTTTTCTTATATTGTTCTACTTCAGGTGCCAAAAATAATGAGTGATCTGCGTCCAGACTATCCAGATAAAAATCCAGAATACGATTAGACGTTGCTGCATCAAGACGCTGATTTAAATAATGCTGACGATCCACCAAAGTCGCCAATTGGCGCGAAACCAATGCCTGTTCTTGGGTAGGTTGAATCGATTGAGAAACTGCCTCTGTATTATTAGCTGCAATTGCCTCGTTCATTACATGAGAAAAGAAAAATCCTCCAGTCGCAATTGCAACTGCACAAGCTAATGTCTGAAGTTTCATAAATAATTCGTACTTCCTTGGTCTTTGACCAATATTACAACGTCATTTTTCAACATGAATCGAGTATATTCAAAATCTTAAACAACTTAATATGTATGTCGTGTAGTTTTATCATATTCTGTACTGTCAAAATGTAGCAAATCATTGCAGAATTCGGGTATTGTTTTTCTTTATAAAATTCCAACACGGACACCGATATGATTGGCGCATTGATGCTAGACATCGCTGGCACAGAACTTACTCAAGAAGATATTGAACTATTACGAGCACCGCAAGTAGGTGGCATGATTTTATTTTCACGAAATATAGAATCACCACAACAAGTTCGCGCTTTAACCGATCATATGCGTCGTATCAGACCGGATATTTTAATTGCCGTCGATCAGGAAGGTGGTCGTGTACAGCGTTTAAAACAGGGCTTTACCTTACTTCCTGCCATGGGACGTTTGGGTGAACTTTATCTGACCGAACCTGAAAAGGCCGTTGATTTAGCCGAGCAATGTGGCTGGTTGATGGCTACGGAAGTACTCGCAGTTGGTATTGATTTTAGTTTTGCACCGGTACTGGACTTGAACGATGTCAGCGATGTCATTGGCGACCGTGGGTTTGCCAAAAACATTGCTGATATTGTTCCGCTTGCCAGTGCGTTCATCAGGGGGATGAAGCGTGCAGGTATGGCCAATACTGGCAAACATTTCCCGGGTCACGGTTCTGTTCAGGCAGACTCGCATATCGCCGCACCAGTCGATTCACGTTCTTATGAGGAAATCTATCAAAAGGACATGCAGACTTTCATTCAGCTCATGCCGCAACTGGATGCCTTGATGCCTGCGCATGTGATTTATGACCAGGTCGATCCAAATCCTGCTGGTTTCTCCCCTTACTGGATTCAAAATATTTTGCGTCAGCAACTCAACTTTGATGGCGTGCTGTTCTCCGATGATTTAACCATGCAGGCAGCTTGTGTTGCCGGTGGTGCAGATGCACGCATTCAGGCTGCACTTAAAGCCGGTTGTGATATGGGACTGGTCTGTAATGACCGCTCAGCAGCATGTACAGCATTAGAAGGGATTGGTGATTTACCTTTACCTAACCAGGCACGTCTGGAGCATATGAGAGGGAAAATTCCAGAAATTACGGTTGGAGAATCTTTGGACTTGGGTTCGGAATGGCAAAAAGTTCGTGATAGTATCGAAAACTTTAAAAAATCATTGAATTAATACGACAAAAGGAACACGACAAGGTGTTCCTTTTTCTTTATGATAAACACAAATAAGCCAGGTTCATTCGGTAACAAACCCAACAGAAAACAGTAATACATTAAAAACTAAAAAAACAGATAAGGTCAGGATGACATGACACAACAACTTTCAGAACATCGACATATTTCATTTACGGCCCATTACACCGGATATATCTGGTACACCATGGGCATTTCTCATCCCGTTTTTGCTACTTCTAAAGGGAAAATGCTCGCCAAGCTGGTTCACCCTTTAGAAAGCTGGGCTGAAAAATTTGTTGGTGGCAGTATGCGTACTACATTGAAACAACGCCACCGCATGATTGATCAGCATCTGACTCGGCTGATTGAACAACACTCGGATTTACAAGTGCTTGAAATTGCCAGCGGACTTTCTCCGCGTGGCTGGAATTTCCGGCACAAGTTTCCCCATATTGATTATCGTGAACTTGATTTACCCGATATGGCAAAAGTTAAAACCCAAGCTCTAAGACAGATTGATGTCCATAGTCCGGAAGTTTTATCCGTAGATTTATTCACGGCTGATTTTGAACAGGCTTTTCACGTATTTGATCCGAATCGCCCCTTGGTGGTGATTAGTGAAGGCCTGATCAACTATTTTAATAAAGACATGTTGTTACAACTACTTCAAGCTATTTACCGTTACGGTCAAAATTTTAAAGAACTGCATTACCTGACCGATATCTATCCAGAACCAGTCAAAAATAAACTGGCCAATTTTATTTGGGCCAGCAGCAAATTACTGAAATGGATGTCCAAGAGTGCATTCAGTTTCCATTTTATTAATCCTCAGCAAGCGCAGGATTTTTTCCAGCAAGCTGGTTTCGAACAGGTCAGTATTGTACAACCGCAGCAGTATTTTCAAAATCCGACTGTGCCCTTCCCCTCTGATGAAGAACATTTGGGTGATCTGGTCTGGATGATTCATGCAAGCAAAAAAAACAGCGTTATATAACGCTGTTTTTTATTGCAACTTAACCACAAACTAACTGACTGATTCTAAAACCGTCATCACTTCTTTTTGTCGTTGCACATAACGCAGTAAACGTTCAGCCACCTCAAAACTGCCATGCTTGAATAAAGCACGAACGCGTGTTGCATGAACTTCGAAAATTAAGCACTCAATTTTAAATTGGCCTTCTTCATCTTCCAGATGCAGAGCCAAGTCACGTGGGTACTGTCCAGCTTTTTCTGCCAATCCAGAAGTAAACTCCAGTAAAACGCCAAAAAAGTTTAAATCCACAATACGGGTAGACAATTGCAAATCTGAATGACGATGCGTCAATACAGTCATTGGTTTTTGTACAGCAATACGTTCTTCGCCACGGCGCTCCAGAGTCAGCAGCTGTGCACGTGTCATCGGGATAATCCCTTCTACCTCATGAATAGATTTCCCTTGCAGGAATGTTGCAAACAGACCCATGGTTTCTTTACGGCGCTGTAATTGCGGTACATGGTCGGCATTGGCAATCATGGCAAATTCCATATCTGGACATTGCAAAGCAAAATTGGCATTTTCATGCGGCAAGGTAAAACTGTCGTATTGTCCACATGCCACTAGGACTTTACATTGCGGAATCGGTACATCGGTTAAACGCAATAACCGGCTACAGTTGATTTCATAGCGGTCTTGCTCGGTTGCAGTAAATTCCGCCATCTGTTTAAAGAACAAACGCTTTGCTGTTGGTGACATGCGGGTTTGATCGATTTTGGCGTGATTGACCAGATACAAAATCACTGCCTGACCAAACTCATCCATGCGCTGTTCATTCATTAAATGTAAAGACTCTTCCAGCAACATACGCCAGCTTTTACGGGTCTTTTGCATCACGCCCATCAAGATCATTCGATCAATCAATTCAGGACGTTGATGTGCTAAACCTGAAGCCACCACAGAGCCTAAAGACATCCCCATGACTGAAACTTTGGGAAGATTTTCTACATCTAGCCATTCACCGAGCATACGAGCTAAATCAGGTAATTCCAGTGTTCCTGCAGAAATGCCGGTATCGCGATTGGTAATTTGCTGATTGGCACCCATGGAAGGCAGATCAATTAAAATGATTGGCCCGGCACTCAGTAATTGTTCAACACAATACTTATAAGAATTAAAATTTTGAAATGCCCCACCCACAATGACAATTGGGGTGTTGTGAATGGTTTCTGGCTGAGCAATTGCCATATATTCAATTTTCCAGCCATCAATCCATGTGGTACGGGCTGGTTCTTTAAAACTGTTCCTATGGTAAAGATCAAAAAAACCAAAATTTGAGTTTGATTCTTCTACTTCCGAGTCCATTTGGATCATGGAATTCATATCCCTTCCTCCATTCTTGCCTTATTGTTATTTTGCAAGAAAATAAATATAGAATTTCTGCGCCATACTGCTTCCATTCTTCGCTGTAATTATCAGACGTCACTGTCTTTATTATTTCATAATATACAGAGGATGCTGACTCAAGCAACTGATTCTATGACCACTTATCTAAATTTACCTATAAAAGGATTTCAAAATATTAACAGCCGGAAAGTTTCAGGGACTTTTTTCTGAGCAGATGCTTCATTGTCGGGTTCCAGACTGTTACTATCGAAGGTGTAATTTCTAAGTGATCAAACCGCTATGCAAGATTCGATTGAACAATATATGCAAACGGTAGGACAACAGGCACGCCAAGCTTCTCGCGTGTTAGCAAGCGCTTCTACCCAAACAAAAAACAATGCCTTATCTGCAATTTACACTGCATTACAAGACAGTGAAGCTGCAATTCTGGCGGCCAACCAAATCGATATGACCAAAGGTCGTAACAATCATTTGGATAGTGCATTACTTGATCGTTTAGAACTTACCCCCAGCCGCTTTAAAGGCATGCTGCATGGCTTGAAAGATGTCATGAATCTGGTTGACCCGATTGGTGAAATCACGGATCTGGCTTACCGTCCTTCAGGCATTCAGCTCGGAAAAATGCGTGTGCCTTTGGGTGTTGTCGGCATGATTTATGAATCACGTCCAAACGTTACTCTGGAAGCTGCTTCACTGGCTTTGAAGTCAGGCAATGCCATTATTTTGCGTGGTGGTTCGGAAGCGCTAGAATCCAATAAAGCCATTGCCAACGCCATTCAACATGGCTTAAAAGCTTCAGGCTTACCTGAAACTTCGGTACAGGTGATTAATACTGCAGATCGTGCTGCAGTCGGCCACCTGATTACCATGTCTGAATATGTGGATGTCATTGTTCCACGTGGAGGCAAAGGACTGATTGAACGGGTTAGTAATGAAGCTCGTATTCCGGTAATTAAACATTTAGATGGTAATTGCCATGTCTTTGTTGAAGCACAGGCTGATTTGCAAAAAGCCCTGCCGATCGCACTGAATGCAAAAACCCATCGT
>NZ_DJDC01000063.1:14635-19638 GCF_002430855.1 Acinetobacter sp. UBA5934
GGCGTATGTAATGCCATGGAAACCTTGCTGGTTGATGAGAAGGTTGCTGAAGATTTCTTGCCAAGCATTGCTGAACTGTATGCAGAAAAACAGGTTGAACTGCGCGGCTGCCGTGAAACCCAGCGCATTCTCGGTTCAAGCGTAAAACCGGCCAGCGAAGAAGATTGGTACACTGAATATTTAGGTCCAATTTTGGCGGTTAAAGTGGTGAGCGGGATTGATGAAGCGATTGATCATATCAACAAATATGGTTCACATCATACCGATGCCATCATTACTGAAAACTATAGTCTTGCTCGCCAGTTCCTGGCTCGTGTCGATTCAAGTTCAGTGATGATTAATGCCTCTACCCGTTTTGCTGACGGTTTTGAATATGGTTTGGGTGCTGAAATTGGTATTTCCACCGATAAAATTCATGCTCGTGGTCCAGTCGGTCTGGAAGGTCTGACGTCACAAAAATGGGTTGTGTTTGGTGATGGTCAAATTCGCCAGTAATTCTCCTATTTAAAGTATATTTCAGTGTTCAGCTTCAAGCATGAGGCTGAACACAGTCACTACATTATCCCTGTCTTAAATTTCGTAACATGATAAAAATAATGAGAAAGATAAAGGGGAAATCGCATGTTTTATTATTTGATCATTTGTACCTTCTTACTGGCATTGCTGGTGTCTTTTGCAGTAATGAAAATTTTTTCTAATTCTATTAACGCCATTCTTGCCCGTATCATTCACGATCCGATTCATGAAGCCTGGGCGAAATACACCAAATTTGCCGGCATGGTGGTCGGCACTTCGTCAGGCATCCGTATTTATGATATGGAAAAATACATTACCCCGCTGACTTACACGGAAAATGACAAGAAAATTGTGATTGAACTGACCCAAGAGCGTTGGGTACTGGAAATTTACCGGACGATTATTGAAACCCTACAAGGTTTAGCCTGGATGATGCTGGTGTTTTTTATGGTGGCGTTGATTGCTTATGTCATCGTACGCTGGTCAGAAATAAAATATCAAAACTAAGCATTAAAATAACCTTTATGCTCTGCTCAAATTGGCATACACATGCTAGGCTGAGTATGAATGCAAAATAGACATCTGATGATTTAGTACTATTTTATTAATAAATGAAAACTATCAACTGATAAATTTTAATTATTATTGTTTTAGCGGTCGATAGTGCTTAAGTCTAATCTCCTAAAGTCTAGCTTGTGACAATAAAAAAGCTCATGGTACAACTATTAAACAGATCGAAAGATGCATACTAAAATGAATATCGACGATCACGGGTAATACAACAATTCAAGTACGAAAATTTTCAGTTAAGGAATACCTCATGCCTAAATCAGTATTAGTCATCAATTGTGGGTCATCTTCAATTAAGTTTGCATTATTGCTTGAAGACCAAGAATTCCGCATCCATGGTTTAGCTGAAAACTTAGGTACACCTGAAGCACGTATTAAAGGTGTGACGGTAGGCAATGAACCTGTCGATATTCGTATTCCCAATGCTGATCATAAAGAGGCGCTTGAAGTCGGTTTGGCGCGTCTAGCCAACTATAAGCCTGATGCCATCGGTCACCGTATTGTCCATGGTGGCACACTCACCAAAGCTGAATTACTGACTGACGACATTATTGAAAAAATTCGTGCAGCGACGCCACTAGCGCCGCTACACAACCCTGCGCATTTAGTCGGTATTGAAGCCACCAAACGTCTTTTCCCGGACTTGCCGCAAGTAGCTGTATTTGATACCGCATTCCACCAAACCATGCCGGAACACGCATTCCGTTATGCATTGCCAAAATTCTTATATACCGAGCACAATGTGCGTCGTTACGGCTTCCACGGTACTAGCCATGCTTATGTATCTGAACGTGGTTCAGAATTGGCCGGCAGCTTTAAACAAGGCGGCTGGTTAACGGCACACCTGGGTAATGGTAGCTCGACCTGTGCGATATGGAATGGTCAAAGTGTCGATACTTCAATGGGCTTAACCCCACTTGAAGGCATTGTGATGGGCACCCGTAGCGGTGATGTCGACCCAAGCTTACACAGCTTTCTTGCCAGTAACCTGGGTTGGGATGTCTATAAAATTGACAAGATGCTAAACAAAGAAAGTGGTTTGCTGGGTTTATCAAACAATCTTTCAAATGACATGCGTACCCTGATTGAAGCCTCAGAACAAGGCAATGAAGATGCCACGATTGCGATTGAAGTATTCTGCTACCGTCTTGCTAAATCTTTGGCTGCATTGAGCTGTGGCTTGCCACGTCTGGATGGTCTGTTCTTTACCGGTGGTATTGGCGAGAACTCGGCGTATATCCGTGAAAAAACCATGGCTTACCTACCTCATTTCGGTTTCAACTTAAGCAAAGAACAAAACGATAATTTGAAACGCGGTACAGAAGGTCGTATTGATACAGGCACAGGCCCTCAAATTTGGGTCATTCCAACCGATGAAGAAGGCCGTATTGCCAAAGAGACTGCGCACGTTGTAAAAGGCGAGGTGAGTCAGGCAACGGCAAAAAAGTCTGAAGCAGATGTAGCGATGGCTTAAGTCATCGCATATTTTACAATGCGATTATTCATCCTTTTATTTAGAATCAAACTATGAAAACAATTTTACTCGTGCCAACTGGGGAAGGTGTAGGCTTAACTTCGGCCGGCCTAGGCTTAATCTATGCTTTGGAATGCCAAGGCATAAAAGCTGGTTTTCTGAAACCTTTTTCACAAGAACCGCAGCAAGACTTTGATCGCTCAACCGCACTTTACCGTCATTTATCGAATAGTGGAACGGTAGAACCGATTCCTTATACTCGTCTCACTCAGCAGCTCAGCTTAGGTGAAACTGATGAATTGCTTGAACAGGCTGTTCATTTGCACCGCCAAATTGCCAAAAAGCATGACCTGATTATTGTGGAAGGTTTGGTTCCAAATCATCGTGATGCCTTTGCTGCAGAACTGAATGCGACATTAGCTCAAGCACTGGATGCTAAAGTCATTATTGTCAGCAATGCAGACATCAACAAACCTGAAGTTGCGGCAGAAAAAGTTGAAAATCAATTACGCTATTTGGGTGGAGCAGCCTCTACCCGTAATGCTGGCGTATTGTTTATGCGAACCAAAGGCTTAGCCAAAGATTCAGCAGAAATCCCAGTCACGTTTAATCCAAACTTGCGTTTAATTAGTGATACCAACAAATTTGCTGCACAAATTCAAAAAACCCATGCCCATATTGGTTCTGAAAAACTGCCCGTGATTGGCCTGGTTCCTTTCAGTAACACCTTGAGTGTGCCCCGTATTTCCGACCTGGCAGTCCATATTTCAGCAAGCTGGATTAACCAGGGTGAAGCAGCCACACGTCGCATGTTACACAGCAGCCTCATCACTGCAAATATAGAACATGAACTGACTAAGTTTGTTGCAGGCGAACTAATTATTAGTGCCGCTGACCGAATTGACGTTTTATTGGCCAGCAGTCTGGCCAGCAGTAATGGTATTCCTTTGGCAGGATTGGTTTTAACTGAATATGCTGAGCCGAATCCCGCTGTTTTAGCATTTTGCCAGTCGGCCATGAACCATGGCTTACCGGTTCTGCATACCGAATTAAGTGCTTTTGAAACTGCGCAAAGTCTCGCAAATCTCAGCAATGAAATTCCAGTCGATGATATCGAGCGTGCAGAACAAGTTTCACGCTTCGTGTCTAGCCATATTAATGCGGACTGGATTGCTCAGCTGATCAATGGTTCATACAAAGCACGTTTGTCCCCTTCTGCATTCCGTCATGAACTGGTGCAAAAATCAATTGCGGCGAAAAAGCGTATTGTCCTTCCAGAAGGGGATGAACCGCGTACTATTCAAGCAGCAGCAATCTGTCAATCTCGTGGGATTGCCCACTGCATTCTGCTGGCAAAACCTGAAGCTGTGGTTGAGGCCGCTAAAGCACGTGGAATTGAATTACCGCATGATTTAGAAATTCTGGATCCAGACCTGATTCGCGAAAATTATGTCGAGAAAATGGTCGAGCTACGTAAAGGCAAGCTCAACGAATTGCAGGCACGTGAACAGCTGCAAGATACCGTGGTACTGGGTACCATGATGCTGGCTCTGGCTCAAGTCGACGGCTTAGTGTCGGGTGCGGTACATACCACTGCCAATACGGTTCGTCCTGCATTTCAGCTAATTAAGACCGCACCAGATTACTCACTGGTATCTTCTGTGTTCTTTATGCTGCTACCGGATGAAGTCTATGTTTATGGTGACTGTGCCATCAATCCGGACCCAGATGCAGAACAACTGGCAGAAATTGCAATTCAGTCTGCCGACTCTGCCAAAGCATTTGGTATTGACCCGCGCATTGCCATGATTTCGTATTCAACCGGTACCTCTGGTGCAGGTGCCGATGTAGAAAAAGTTGCGAAAGCCACTGAAATTGCCAAGCAACGCCGTCCAGACTTATTGATTGATGGTCCATTGCAATACGATGCAGCATCAGTTGAAAGTGTCGGTCAATCTAAAGCTCCTGGCTCACCAGTTGCCGGTCGTGCCAATGTATTTATTTTCCCTGACTTGAATACCGGCAACACCACCTATAAAGCAGTACAACGTGCTGCAAATGTGGTGAGTGTAGGCCCAATGCTGCAAGGTTTAAATAAACCGGTGAATGACTTGTCACGTGGTGCTTTGGTGGATGATATTGTATTCACAATTGCTTTGACTGCGATTCAGGCAGAGCAGCAAGCTGCTCAATAATTTTTTAATTCAAGTTTTCCGAACCATCTGATTGAAAAATCGGGTGGTTTTTTTTATGGGGTGTTATTCCCAAGTAGAAATGTCCTACCTAATAACCAAATAGAAATGTCCTATATGGACAATTCCAAGTCAAGCACAGGATTTAGATTTCGTTCTTTGATTGCTATTTTCTGTGCACGTCTGCTTGGCATCTTTTGAGAACGATTGCGTTTGTTTTGTTGTTCCAGTTCTTCATGCTGTTGTTGGAT
>NZ_DJDC01000107.1:0-11880 GCF_002430855.1 Acinetobacter sp. UBA5934
CCGATCTCAATTAACGCAAAATGGATCAGTGCTCATTTTAAATACGAATTGAAATAACAACATCAGGTGGCCAATACCGCATTCAGTACTTGCTGTTCCAGTTCGGTAAATGCGTAATCTTTTTTACGTGGTCGCGGCAAATCGACTTTAAACTGCTGGGCAATGTGTCCCTTATCTAACAGAATAATCCGGTCGGCCAGTTGAACCGCTTCGCTGACATCATGGGTCACCAGAATTGCGGTAAAGCCTTGCTCGGTCCAGAGCTTTTCAATCAGGTTCTGCATCTCCAAACGGGTGAGTGCATCTAGCGCGCCTAAGGGTTCATCCAGCAGTAAAATACGCGGCTTATGTGATAAGGCACGGGCAAGCGCAGTACGCTGACGTTGACCGCCTGAAAGCTGAGATGGCCACAATCCGGCTTTTTCTTTCAGTCCCACTTTTTCCAGCAGCGCAGAAGCATTGTCTTGATGCTCTTTGGCTAAACCCAATTGTACATTCTGTTCAATACTACGCCATGGCAACAGTCGTGGGTCTTGGAACATGACCCGAATGTCATCGCTGCTAATGCCTTCGCGAATATGACGTGCTGATTTAAACTTGATTTCGCCATAGCTCGGTTGTTCTAAATCTGCAATCATACGCAGCAGGGTGCTTTTACCACAACCACTACGGCCGACAATGGCAAGAAATTCACCCGGCTGAATGTGCAGGTCCAGATCTTCCAGAACTTTCACTTCAGCATAAAATTTATGCAGCTGTTCAATCAGAATTTCTGCACCCACAACAGCGTTCGGGTTAATATCTGTGCTGCCAGGTTGTTGCGGGATTGAGCGTTCTTCAGATGCATGACGCCCTATGCTTAAATCAGTCATGTCTTATTCCTTATTTTTGATAGCCCGCATGCCAGCGGAGCAAGTATTTTTCCAAGCCTACTGCCAATACATCAGCCAGTTTGCCTAGCAGGGCGTAAAGTAAAATTCCCACCAATACCACGTCAGTTTGTAAAAATTCACGGGCATTCATGGTCATATAGCCAATGCCCGATTGTGCAGAAATGGTTTCGGCCACAATCAGCAGCACCCACACTAGGCCCAGGGCAAAGCGTAAACCGACCAGAATAGACGGCATCGCGCCTGGCAAAATAATTTCTCTGTATAATTGCCAGCGGGTTAAGCCGTAACTTTTACCCATCTCGATCAGTTGCGGATCTACCGAACGAATACCGTGATAAGTATTGATATAAAGCGGGAAGAACACTCCGACTGCGACTAGAAATAGCTTGGCAGATTCGTCAATCCCGAACCATAAAATCACCAGAGGAATTAAGGCCAAAGCCGGAATATTACGGATCATCTGTAACGTGGTATCCAGCAGGGTCGATGCGGTTTTAGAAGAACCATTCAGCAGACCGAGCAGTAAGCCTAAACCGCCACCGACCAATAAGCCGAGCAGGGCACGTCCGGCACTCACCTTCACGTGTTGCCAAAGTTCACCGCTGATCAGTAGATGCCAAAACGCACTTACCACAGCACTCGGTGCCGGTAAAATACGGCTTTCCAAAAGCCCGGTACTGGATGCAATTTGCCAGATTAAAATCAGTGCAATCGGAACCAACCAGGGCAGCAAGCGCTGCCCAAATTGTGTTCCACGTGAAACCTTGGCTTTCGCCAAGCTTTCAGCAGAAATTGTTTTGCTCATTAAGCCGGCTCCTGATTAACTTCCTTTTTAGCCTCATCAGCAACATAGTTATTTGCCACGATTTCACCAAAAGGACCGGTTAAGTTTGGTTGAGCCAGTTTCTTGCGGGTTTCCAAAGGCAGTAACGGGAACACCAATTCTGCAAAACGGATGGATTCTTCCAGATGTGGATAGCCTGAGAAAATGAAGGTATCAATACCCAAATCAGCATATTCCTGAATACGTGCAGCAACCGTTTCAGGATCGCCCACCAGTGCAGTACCGGCACCGCCACGAACTAGGCCTACACCTGCCCAAAGGTTTGGAGAGACTTCAAGTTTAGTACGGTCACCGTTATGCAGTTCAGCCATACGGCGTTGGCCGACTGAATCCATCTGTTTGAATTTTTGTTGTGCAGCGGCAATGGTTGCATCATCTACATACTGGATCAGCTCTTCAGCAGCAGCCCATGCCTGTTCATTGGTTTCACGCACAATCACGTGTAAACGGATACCGTAATTTAAACTGCGGCCTTTAGCAGCAGCTTTGGCTTTGACATTTTCAATTTTTTCTTTCACTGCTGCGGGTGGCTCGCCCCAAGTCAGGTAAGTGTCGACTTGGTCAGTGGCTAAATCTACAGCTGCATCTGAAGAACCACCAAACCAAAGCGGTGGATAAGGTTGTTGTACCGGTGGATAAAGCAGTTTGGCATCTTCCACTTGTAAGCGTTCACCATTAAAGCTATAGCTTTCACCTGTGTGTGAACGTTTTAAAATCTCACGCCAGATGGTGGTGTACTCAGCCGCCGTTTTATAGCGGGTCGCGTGATCTTCATACACGCCGTCACCTTTCAGCTCCTGCTCATCGCCACCTGTTACCAGGTTAAGCAGAACACGACCGCCAGACAAACGGTCAAAGGTTGCAGCCATACGTGCAGCCAGGGCAGGTGTAGTCACGCCTGGACGTAATGCCACCAGGAATTTTAGGTTTTTGGTCGCATCAATCAGGCTGGCTGCGGTAATCCAGGGATCTTCACATGAACGGCCGGTTGGAATCAGTACGCCTTCATAACCCAGGTTGTCTACCGCTACGGCAATCTGTTTCATGTATGCATGGTCAACTTGGCGTGCACCTTTGCTTGTACCTAAATAACGACTGTCACCATGCGTAGGAATAAACCAGAAAATTTTCATTGCTTTGATCCTTAGATTATTTGCCTGCCCAGACGGCTTGCTGAATATTGATAGATTTCGGAATGATCTTGAGTTCGCTAAAACGGTTAGCGAGTTCTTGCTGATCGGCAATCACTTTCTTGCTGAGTAGAGCAGCATTAGACGGGTTCGGACGACGCTGGATAAATGCCTGGCTGACATTCGGTTTTAATCCAGTGCTTTGGGCAAATAGAGTTGCAGTCGCAGCCTTGTGGCTTTGTACCCATTTATCTGCAACGTTCACTTGCTTGATAATGCCTTTGAGTGCCTGCGGATGATTTTTAACTAAATCACTTGAAGCCAGATAAAAGGTGTAATTTGGACTTAAACCTTTACCTGAAGCCAGCACTTTGGCCTTATCTTCCACTTGAGCCGCAGCATAGTACGGATCCCAAATGGCCCAGGCATCAATCGCACCTTTCTGGAAAGCCGCACGTGCATCAGCCGGGCTTAACCAGATCGGCTGAATATCAGTCCATTGCAAACCGGCCTTGCGTACCGCTTGCACCAATAAATAATGTGAGCTTGAACCGCGGTGCACGCCAACACGTTTACCTTTTAACTGGCTGAGTTGGGTAATTTTCGAGGTGCCGGGTACTAAAATGGCAGAAGATAAAGGTTTGGCCGTTTCATAAGCAAAGTAATGTAATGGCTTGTTACCGGCCTGAGCATAAACAGGTGGTGTATCACCTGTGGCACCGATATCAATCGAACCGACCGCCAGTGCTTCCAAAATTTGCGGACCGCCAGGAAATTCATTCCAAGTGATTTTTGCGTTAGGAAATTCCTGTTCAAACAGCTTTTGTTGCTGCGCAATGACTAAATTCACAGAAGCTTTCTGATAGCCAACGCGGAGCTGTTTTACCGAAGGATCAACAGCCCAAGCTGCACTTGAACCCAACATCGCGCAAGCAACGAGCATGGCATGCATGCCATGACTGGAGGTTTTGAACCATGTAATTGCTTTGTTGTGTGGCTGATGTTGAGTCATGTTAAATTCCCTAAGTTTTTCTCTGGTTTACTTCGCTAAAATCGCGGCTTGAATATTGAGTTTGTTTGGAATCAGTTTCTGGCTATAAAATGCATCGGCAACATATTGCTGCTTTTGTATCACCTCGGCAGAAATCGGTTGCACACCAAAACCCATACGAGAAATAGATGTTTTCAAAATATCGTTAGAGAGTCCTGTTGGTTTTTCCAGCAGCTTGGCAGCTTCCGCCTGATGCTGGGAAACCCATTGTGTGGTGGTGTTGAGTTCATTCACCACAGCTTTCAATACATCCGGATGCTGCTCGGCAAATTTACGGTCAGCTAAATAAAACTGATGGTTGCTGACCAGGTTTTCACCGGTCGCAATGACACGGGCACCAATCTGCTTTTCAGCAGCAGCAAAGAACGGATCCCAAATTACCCAGGCATCGACTGCACCACGCTCAAATGCGGCACGTGCATCTGAAGGCGGCAAATACACCACCTGGATGTCATCTAAGGTCAGCTTGTTGGCTTCAAGCACTTTGAGCAATAAGTAATGCACGTTAGAACCTTTATTCAGGACAACACGCTTACCTTTTAAATCCTGGATGTTTTGAATGGCCGAATCTTTTTTCACAATGAGTGCCTCAGCTTTAGGTGCTGCCGGCTGGTTGGCGATATAAACCAGATTCGAATTGGCTGCCTGCGCGAAAATAGGCGGCGCTTCACCTGCTTCACCCAAGGAAACACTGCCGACATTTAGGCCTTCAAGCAATTGTGGACCGGCAGGGAATTCGACCCATTTCACATTCACGCCTTGGTCTTTCAACGCTGTTTCTAAAGTGCCGCGTTCTTTAATAATCGGTAGCAAGCCATATTTTTGAAAACCGATATTTAAAGTCACGGTTTCAGCTTCTTTTTTTCCACAACCTGACATCATCATTGCGCCAGCAACTACTGAAGAAAGGACCAATGGTTTCGCCCAGAATTTTGCTTGAATGGCGCTCATGAACGTGTGCTCCGCAATAATGAAGTGTTGAATATTGAACACATACGCTAAAGCCTTTTCTTTTTCGAAAAAAATAAGAAAAGATAAATTTCTAATGAGGAAAAAAGATAAATAAAAAAAAGAAAAACTTATGCAGAAATGTGATTTATGAAGACAATTCAATAGTTGATTTTATTTAATTAAGTTATTGATATTAATTAATTTAGATTCTAAATCTTAAGCATGGATAAGGATATGCAAAAACGCTATAAACAAATCAGGATGAATTTGAAGAGGTTCCTCATAAAGATATAAAAAATAAAGATATAGCAGCCATAAAAAAAGCCACTTTAAAGTGACTTTTTGAAGACTAGGGAATTACGTTGGTAGTTATAGAGTGCCTGTCGTGCATTGGGCAGGTCGTCGACACTGGCAGGTTCAAAACCATGCTCGACAAACCAGTGCGCAGTACGTGTGGTCAGTACAAACAGTTGCTGAATGCCCAGGCTTTTGGCTTTGTCTTCCAGATAATGCAGAATCTGGCTACCACGGTTGGATTTGCGGTAGGTGGGATCGACCGCGACACAGGCAATCTCGGCGGATTTAATTTCATTGGCTGACACTGGAATTGGATACAGCGCTGCACAGGCTAAAATCATGCCATCGCGTTCAATCACGGAAAACTGCTCAATTTCACTTTCCAATCGTTCACGTGAGCGATAGACCAGAATGCCTTCAGCTTCCAGTGGGCGAAGCAGATTCATTAAACCACCGACATCCTGAATCGTTGCAGTACGCACATCTTCATAATGCGAATCGGTCATCATGGTACCTGCACCGTCACGGGTAAACAATTCTTCCAGCAAGGCGCCATCGTAAGTATAAGAAATCAGATGTACACGATTCACTCCTTTAAGCGAGGCATTTTTTGCCCCACGTAACTGCAAGGCGATATCGGGGTTAGAGTCCTGATATTGCAAGATCTGCTGATCGAGTTGATGCGGCGCTATTTCACGTTGCAATTGTCCAAATTCGTTGACCAGGCCCTGTTGTTTACCCAAGAAAATCAACTTGTCCGCTTTCAGCAAAATAGCGGTATTAGTAGCGACTTCTTCTGCGACCAAGTTGAACACCTCACCGGTATTGGAATAACCTGTGGGGCCAAGCAGCACAATATTATGGTTTTTCAGATGTCTTTGAATGGCATCGGTATCGACGGTGCGCACTTCACCGGTGAGCTGGAAATCAATACCATCACGAATGCCATAAGGTTTGGCGGTGACAAAATTGCCCGAGATCACATCAATACGCGCACCGTACATAGGTGAATTGGCCAGACCCATGGAAAGCAGGGCTTCAATTTGCAGGCGGATAGAACCCACTGCATTCATCACGCAGCTTAAAGATTCACGCGTGGTAATCCGGCGGTGATTATGAAATGGCGTTTGAATGCCGCTGGCTTTGAGGTTCTGGTTGATTTGCGAACGGGCGCCATGCACCAGAATCAGACGAATGCCTAAAGAATGCAGCAGGGCAATGTCATGGATAATATGCTGGAAATTTTCATGCTGTACTGCTTCACCATCAAACATGATGACAAAAGTTTTATTACGGTGAGCATTGATATAGGGCGCAGAATGTCGAAACCAATGCACATATTGTAAATTCGTGCTTTGTGATGTTTCCGATAAATTCGTTTGCATACCTATCTCAAAATTAAAAACTATTTCCTGCTTTGATTCTAATCAAAAAATGACGTGGGGGAAGCTAAAAAATAAAAAAACACCTGAATGGCGTTCAGGTGTTTTTTAGGGAATCGGAAACTTATGCCGGTATTAGTTGATAATGCGCACAATCCGGTCGGTACGTTCATTGACTAAGACATAGTCGCCGTTGACTTTGTACCATTGTTGATAACGGCCAGTATTGGGTAAACGGCGTGCGTCACGATCGCTGACTTTATAGCTAGATGAGCTGAATACACGCGGGAAGTTTTGCCCTGCACGCCAGTCACGGCTTGGGTTTACCTTCTTATTGTCATAACGGTTATTATTATCCCAACGTTTGTCCTGATGCGATGGAGCATGGTTATAACGTTGGTGATCATCATAACGATGATCCGGCGCTGCCATTGCAGAAGTTGCCATCAATGCAGATAAAGAAAGCGCAATCGTAGTTAGAACTTTTTTCATTACTTTCACCTTGGATCATTTTGAAGATGTTTTCGATAAGACAAAATTAACCAAAAATTAGAGATAAAAAATGAGAGCTATATAGTTGAATTGTGAAATTGATGGAGAAAAAAAGAAGAAAGCAAAAGTGCTAAAAACCAGTCAGATACAGAACTGTAGTGTAGAGACAAGATCAGTTTTAAAAAAATAAAAAAGCCCAAACTCAAGTTTGGGCGTGGAGAATTAAAAACTAAGTTTAGAAACCCTGAATACGTACAATATTATTGCTGTCGGTATCCACTAGAATATAGTCATTGTTGATTTTGTACCATTGCTGGTTACGCGACGGTTTAGGCAGGTCATGACTTTTATAGTCGACCTTATAACCATTACCACGGTAATGCTGTGGCATCACATATCCCGGTTGCCATTTATGCTGCTGTAGACGCTGGAAGCCGCGCTCTTCACGCATACGGCGTTTATCCTGCATCTCGTCATCATCTTCACGAAAATCGCGACCTTTATTATTAAATTTTTGCTGACCAGATTGATCCCAACCATAATGATTACCGTGTTTTTCATGAGGTGCAGCAGTGGTGATACTGTTTGCCATCAATGCACTGAAAGAAATTGCCAAAATTGTCAAAATCTTTTTCATGTTGAACCCTCATAAAAAGTATTAATTTCATTGATGCTAATGTACGAAAAAATTGCAGAGAAACTGTGAAGACAAATCACGCATTTCTTAAAAAATGCAGAGATAATAAGGATATTATTTAAAATAATCTCATGATTTAAAAATCTTCAACAATTTTATAGCGCTATTAAATACTAAAAAATTTTTTGTTGAAGAAAACTTTGTATCAATTTTTTGATATGGCGGTTATTAATTCAAAATTGTTCTAAAAAACTGCCTGAACAGCGGATTTGGCTTGATGGTTCAATACAGTTTTACGTTTAGTTCCATTGTTCAACCAAATCTTGTAGTGAGCTGACCGCTTCTGCAATGGCTTCTGCCTGTTGAGCATCATCCAAACCATGAATTAACACAGTGGAAAGTTGTAAATTTTCGATAATACGGATTGTTTCAATTCTACGTTTTTGATCGGCCATTACCCGTTCCTCATATAAGCTGCTGTTGAATGAGAATCAGCATAGGCTTGATTTTTTAATTTGTAAAACCGAATATTATTTTAATATTGATTTGAAAATACGATTTAAAGGCTTTTATGAGCTGAAATTTTAAAAAAAACAAGCATAAAAAAGAGAGCATCTGCTCCCTTTTTTGGTCTTTTCAAGCATTAATCCTGTGCATCAATGCTTTGACCATTTAGATGTAGGCTGTCATCACCCATTAAATACAGGTATGCCGGCATAATGCTTTCTGGTGTCGCCAAGGTTTTTGGATCTTCCTCAGGATAGGCTTTGGCACGCATGGCTGTACGGGTAGCACCCGGATTGATGCAGTTAAAACGCACGTTTGGATAAACATTTTCTTTGGCAAAAATCTGGTTCACCGCTTCAATGGCGATTTTTGATACCGAATATGCACCCCAACGCTCGCGTGCTTCACGGCCGACACCGGAACTGGCAAAGACTACAGAAGCATGCTCAGACTTTGCCAGTAAAGGCAACAGTTCCTGAGTCAAAATAAAAGGTGCACGCAGATTCACCGCCATCACATCATCCCAGACATCTACCGGGTAATGGGCCAGTTCGGTACGTTCCCCCAGAATTCCGGCATTATGCAAAATACCATCCAAGCGGCCAAACTGTTTTTCCAAAGTACCGACCAGTAACTCATAGTCACGAGGAGAAGCGCTGGAGAGTTGCAAAGGCAGAATAGCCGGTTGTGGCGCACCCAGGCTTTCAATTTCATCATAAATGACTTCAAGCTTGTTTAGGGTACGTCCATGCAGAACTACAGTTGCACCATGCAGTGCATAGCTTAGTGCAGCAGCACGACCAATACCATCGCCCGCACCTGTAATCAGGATAATGCGATCTTTTAACAGATCGGGGCGAGGTTGATATTCTGAATATTTCATTGCCTACCTCCTCGTTTATATTGTTATGTCTTTATGAAATGAGTGAATTATGATCTTGTTTTACGCCGACTAATTGATTAACCACTTGATGTAATTCTGCAACCGACTTCACTATACAATCAGCTTGCCAAGCTGTTAAGTCATCTTTGTGTTGTAAAGGTAAATAGCCATAGCCTGCCAGAATGGTGTACATATGCGCATTACGACCCGCATCGATGTCACGTGGATGGTCACCGACGTAAATACAGTCTTCGGGTCTGACATCAATTTGCTTGGCTGCCAGATACATCGGTTCCGGGTCGGGCTTGGTATTGCTGACATCTTCCGGGCAGACCAAAACCGCACAGCGCTCGGTCAGATTGAGTGCTTTCAGCAAGGATTCACTGAGCCAGCGTGGCTTGTTGGTAACAATCCCCCAGGGAATATCCTGACTTTCCAGTTGTTCCAGCAATGGATACATGCCTTCGAACAGATCGGTCTCTACCGCAATATCTTCCCCATACAAGTCCAAAAAACGCTGCCGATGGGCAAGGAACACCGGATCTTCCACATCCAGTTCCGGATAGACCAGTTTTACCATGGCGCGTGCGCCTTCAGACACCTGGGCACGAATTAAATCCGCTGCTACGATTTCACATTGTTTATCGCGGCACATGTCCTGAATAATGCGAATGAAGTCAGCCGCAGTGTCAATCAGGGTTCCATCCAGGTCAAACAGTACAGCTTTCATCAGGCACCTTCTTTTACCGTATACACCATATAGTTCACATCGACATTCGGTGCCAGCCAGTAACGTTTGGTCAGCGGATTGTAATGCAGGCCAGTCATGTCTTTAAGTTTCAGATTTGCCGCACGGATGTCGTGTGCCAGCTCGGAAGGTTTAATAAACTTGCTGTAATCATGGGTGCCTTTGGCCAGCATATGCAGGACGTATTCTGCACCAATAATGGCAAATAAATAAGATTTAGGATTACGGTTAATGGTCGAGAAGAACACATGACCGCCCGGTTTGACCAGGGTTTGGCAGGCCTGAATAATCGATGCCGGATCAGGCACATGCTCCAGCATTTCCATACAAGTCACCACATCGTATTGCCCGGCCTGTTCTTTGGCGAGTTCTTCCACGGGAACCTGGCGATATTCAATATTCTGTACGCCTTCCTGCTCGGCATGAATTCGCGCCACATTCAAAGGTGCAAGACCCATATCGATACCCAAAACATTGGCCCCACGACGCGCCATGCTTTCCGACAAAATGCCGCCACCGCAACCGACATCGAGCACTTTTTTACCGCTTAAACCACCTGCATGTTCATCAATCCAGTTTAAACGTAGCGGATTGATCATATGCAAGGGGCGGAACTCAGAATGCTGATCCCACCATATGGCAGCGAATGCTTCAAATTTGGCAATTTCTTGTGGATCAACATTCAATTGCGACATCGGTATCACCTCAATCAAGTCGTTATAATTTAAAAAAAGTTATAGGGGCTTAGTGTAGCGTTTATTCTAAAAAAAGCGATAAATGCCGTAAAAAAGTTCACAGAATGAAAACGAATTCGGCATAATTGATTTATAGTGATCGCATAAATTAAGCATAATGATTTAGAGGACAATAAGGTCAATGAAAAAATTTCTTTTAGGTAGCGTAGCGACGGCTATTTTCGCCTTGTCAGGCAGCACCATGGCAGCAAATTTCGTAGCGGGTAAAGATTACACCGTGGTGGCTAACCCGGGTAAAGTTCAGGTACCTGGAAAAATTGAAGTGCGTGAATTCTTTTGGTATGGCTGCCCACACTGTTACCGATTAGAGCCGCATATGCAGGCTTGGCTCAGAAAAATTCCTAAAGATGTTAACTTTGTGCGTACTCCTGCGGCGATGAATCCGGTGTGGGAACAAGGCGCACGTGGCTATTATGTGTCTGAAGCATTAGGAGTGCGCAAGAAAACTCACTTGCCTTTATTCCATGCCATTCATGCCAATGGTCAGCAGATTTTTGATCAAAACTCACAAGCCAAATTCTTTGTAAAATATGGCGTGCCTGAAGCCAAATTCAACAGCATGTTTAACTCATTTGCAATTACCTCAAAAGTGGCACAAGCCAAGCAGTTGGCACAGCAGTATCAACTGAGTGGTGTGCCAGCGGTGGTGGTGAATGGTAAATATGTGGTGCAAGGTGAAGATGCTAAAGTGACTCAAGTCATCAGCTACCTGGTAGAAAAAGAACGTAAAGCCAAATAAGCAACAGGCTTTTAAAAAACCGCCATCTGGGCGGTTTTTTTATATCTGGGCGTTATTCAATTATGAAGAAAGAGAATCTTTGGAAGGATCCCAGTTGGAGATGCCACGGAAAATCAGATGCACTTGAGTAATGGTTTGCAACTTGAATTGTTTTTGTTGGTCCAGGCGTTCCTGAGCCTCATATTCACGGTTGATGTCCATCCAGGTCATCGCCCAGGTAAAAGATAAGTTAATTAAAATATTAGAAATGACCCGCAGGTCTGGCACATTATGAATGTGCTGTACGGTTTCCATTTTGCATAGGTCATTGGCCAAATCTTCAACTAAAAAATTAATTTCCCGGGCAATGGCATGGCGAATCACTTCTGAACCACCCCAGCGTTCGGCAATCATAAAAACCCACGGTTCTGGGTGATATTCAACGGCCTGAAAAAACAGGTCCAGACTGATTTGAGCTTTGGTATTTGGCTGATAAATATAAGCCTGGCCCAATTGATGCAAAATGCCTTTTAAATGCAGGGCCACCTGATCGACCAGTTCCAGGCCCAGTTCATTCATATCCTGAAAATGT
>NZ_DJDC01000077.1:0-4910 GCF_002430855.1 Acinetobacter sp. UBA5934
CCAATTCACTATATTTTTCACGTATGTATCTTTTTTCTACGAATTTCGTTAAAAAATCGCTTTTTTATCTAAAATTTGACCATTTTTATGAAATAAAACCTGTATTCAGTGCAATTCATTTTAAAACAGCTATTTTTATTAAGACCTATTAGCGATTAAAAACAGGCGGAATTTCAATAAGACCGTAACATTTCGACGTTGTCTCCAGATTTTTTTGGAATCCATTGATAGCAAATCGCATATTTTACTATTTTCTATCCAACTTATAGATATGAGACAACTGAATAGAATCAAACTGCCCCTTTTAGATAAAATTTTCTTTCAACTCCACGTTTTAAAGAGTTAAAAGAAGCGACTCATATTCATTAAACGCCATATAAGTTATACAATCTGATTTCGACCTATATAAAGCCTAATAGAATATTAAAACTGCTTAAGCTACATATAGGGAAGTGTTCGGTCTTAGCCAGTGCTGCATGACTTCTTCAATCACTTCTTTCTTACCCTGATAATCCTCAGCAGCAAATAATAATTTAGCTCGGCGCGGTAAACGCTCTTTGACCAGTGAAAATAGAAGATAGTGCGAGGCAATATCCAAACGCTGTAAAAAAGCATAGGCTTGATTAAAAGATCCCTGCTTCTGTTCAGGTGTGTCGTATTCAAATAGAAAACGTAAAATGAAATCAATTTCCTGATCAAAATTATCCTGAGTCTGATATTGGTACATAAACGCTGATTACCCTCTTTTTTATCAATTTATAGATCTTCTTTGAGACCTCATCTGCTCAGCATACTGATAATTTTTTGGATGTCAGTCTCTATCAGGCTATCTAATACTGCATTTAAAGCCAATAAAAAATGTGATGATTAAAAGAAAAAAAGAAATTTTGGAAATAAAAAAGGAAGAGATCTCTCCCAAAATCTCTTCCTTAGAATTGAATCTTTATTCGATCCATCATGTCATTATTATAGTTATCTTCAAAAATTTAAAAAAAGTCCCTTGGGGAAGAGACTTAAAAATTGTGGAGCTTTTCTTATTACGCTTACCCTCTAGATATGTTTTCTACACAAAGTCTAGATGGATAAATCTTATACATAAGAAAAAAATAATGCAATCTATTTGGCAAAATTTAACTCTTGTTTTTATAAGCTTTTTTTTGAATTTGATTATTTAAAATATTAATATACAGCACACAAAATAAAAGCAGGCCAAAGCCTGCTTTTATTTCAATAACTTAGAATATTAATTAGTCCACAAAGGTCACTTTTGCAATTGCTTTTTTGCTGGCCTGAACAATCAAAGTCACGTTCTCTTTCACAGAAAAATTGGCATCAACCACATTCCAGTCGACTTTAACAGCACCACGACCGATCGCATCTTTGGCTTGAGCCGCATTTTTAGTTAAACCAGCAGCACGTAAAATAGAGGTAATAAAGATTTCGCCCCCAAATTCAGCACGTGAAATGGTGACTTCTGGCGTACCTTCTGGAAGTTCACCTTCAGTAATCAGGTTACCAGCGCCTTTATGTGCAGTTGCCGCAGCTTCGGCACCATGGAAACGCTCAACCAGTTCAAGTGCAAGAATCTTTTTCACTTCTTGAGGGTTACGGCCTTCCGCCACTTCTTTTAACAAGCCTTGAATTTCTTCAATTGATTTAAAACTTAATAAATCAAAGTAACGCTCGATCAAGGAATCGGGCATTGAAAGGACTTTTTGATACATCGCACCCGGAGCATCAAATACGGCAATATAATTACCCAAAGATTTAGACATTTTATTCACGCCATCTAAACCTTCAAGAATCGGTACCGTAATACAGACTTGTGATTCTTGGTCATAACGACCTTGCAGGGTACGGCCCATCAACAGGTTAAAGGTTTGGTCTGTACCACCCAACTCTACGTCAGCCTGTAATGCGACTGAGTCATAACCCTGAACCAATGGATACAAAAACTCATGAATTGCAATCGGCTGATGGCTGTTATAACGCTTGGTGAAGTCATCACGTTCCAGCATACGCGCCACTGTTTGCTGTGAAGCCAATTGAATTAAATCAGCCGCAGATTTTTCAGCAAACCATTCAGAGTTAAATACAACTTTGGTTTTAGCCGGATCAAGAATTTTAAATACTTGTTCTTGATAAGTTTTTGCATTTTCCAGCACTTTCTCGCGGGACAATGGCGGACGAGTCGCGCTTTTACCTGTTGGATCGCCAATCATGGCAGTGTAATCACCAATCAGGAAATACACTTCATGTCCCAAATCCTGAAACACTTTCAATTTATTAATTAAAACCGTATGACCTAAATGCAAATCAGGTGCAGTCGGGTCAAAACCCGCTTTAATTTTAAGCGGACGATTTTCTTTTAACTTCTTCAGAAGATCTTCTTCGGAAATAATTTCATGCGTGCCTCGTTGAATGAGGGCAAGTTGTTCTTCAGCCGGCAGGAAATTTGACATCACAAAACCCAAACACATCAGTTATTCAATTTGTGCGATATACTAACACTTTTTCAGCACATTGCAGGCTTAAGAATAATCATGACAGCGATCTATATTGGGGTAATGACCGGCACGAGCATGGATGGTGTCGATATTGTTGCTGCTTCTTTTGATCCCTTACAGCTTCATGCGACCCTCACCTTGCCATTTGATCCCGATCTTCGTGATGAACTGATGGCGCTCACCCTACCGGGCGATAATGAAATTGACCGTATGGGTAAGGCTGACGTGGCTTTAGCCAGCATGATTGGTCAGGGTATTAATACGCTCATTGAAAACAACCACTTAGATCGCAGTCAAATTAAAGCCATCGGTTCGCATGGACAAACCATCCGTCACCGTCCTGAACATGGCTTCACCTTGCAAATTGGTGATCCCAACATTATTACTGAAATGACGCAGATTCCGGTCATTTCAGATTTTCGTCGTCGTGATATGGCAGCTGGCGGCCAAGGTGCGCCTTTGGTGCCTGCATTTCATCAAGCCCTGTTTCAGCATGACAGCATTCATCGGGTGATTCTGAATTTAGGCGGGATTGCCAATGTCAGTATGTTGCCTGCGGGCAAGCCTGAACACGTATTTGGTTTTGACACCGGCCCTGCCAACATCCTGATGGATGCCTGGTGTCACCGTTATACCGGTCAGCCTTATGATGAAAATGGTAACTGGGCAGCCTACGGACAACCGATCCGCAGCCTGCTTGACCGCTTGCAGGCGCATGAGTTTTTCTCCAAAGAACCCCCTAAAAGTACTGGCCGTGAAGACTTTAACCTTGAATGGCTAGATGAACAGATTCTCGATTGGCGCAATGACCTTGAATATGATGAGTTAGAAGATACCCCTGAAAATGTTCAGGCAACCTTAATGAAACTCACCACCCGTGCCATTAAAAAAGCTATTTACCGTTCTGAAATGGCAACTGGCGAAGTCTATGTCTGCGGTGGTGGTGCCTATAACTCGAACCTGCTTGAGCAACTGCGCTGGCGTTTACGCAAACACGAGTGGACAGTACAAACCACTGACGATTTAGGACTCAGCCCAACCTGGGTGGAAGCCACTGCATTTGCCTGGTTGGCTATGCGTTTTGTCAATCAGCAAAGCGGTAACTTACCCGCAGTCACTGGTGCAGCTGGCTATCGTCTTTTGGGAAGCATGACTGCAGTTTAAGCATTTTTTGATGCAAAGCTTCAGTATAAAAAAAGGTCTGCATCAAGCAGACCTTTTTTAGTTCTATACTTTTATATCATTATTTATTGCATCATCTTTTTAGCATTTTCACTGCGGAAAGCATTTAAAATTTGCTGACCAGCACGACCGGTTGGACTTAAACCCAAACGCGTTTGTTCCTGGCGAATGGCTTGACGGGTTTTATCACCGATCAACCCGTCTGCCGCACCAATGGCATAACCTTTATTCAATAAAAATTGCTGGATCTCGCGACGTTCAGCACGCGATGTTCCCGGATCATCAGTAGGCCAGGCTTTACTAAACCCACCCTGACCCTGTAAACGATCAGACAAATGCGCAATTGCTAAAGCATAACTTTCTGCCGCGTTATAACTATATATAGCATCAAAGTTCTTGAAGACTAAAAATACCGGTCCATTTGCGCCTGCAGGTGCCATGAGGCCCGCAGTAGATGATTCAGTTAAATTACCTTGAATTAATGGTGTACCGTCAGCGCGCACCACCCCTTGGCTGACCCAGTTACTCAAAGCCTTTTTATTACGACGGCTTTCGCCCGCGATAGACATCCCTTCAGGATTTTTGACGTCAAAACCCCAAGGCATGCCAGTTTGCCAGCCACGTTTTTTCAGGAAATTTGCGGTTGAAGCCAAAGCATCTGTGGTACTCGACACCAGATCACGACGGCCATCGCCATCAAAATCCACCGCCAGCTCTTCATAGGTTGAAGGCATAAACTGGGTATGACCAAATGCCCCTGCCCACGAGCCTTTCATTTGCTGCTCGGTTAAATCACCGCGTTGTAGAATTCGCATCGTGGTAAAAAATTCTCCACGGAAATAACTCTGACGACGCCCTTCACAACTTAAAGTCCCCAAAGCCTGCAATAAAGGATAACTTCCGGAAATGTCACCAAAGTTACTTTCCACACCCCAAACCGCAACTACGGTTTCAGCCGGCACACCATAGGCCGCTGCAACACGATTTAAAACTTCACGGTGCTGAGCCAGTTTTTGACGTCCGAGCTGTACGCGCTCTTCATCCACCAGACCGGATAAATAATCCCAGATTGGCGTAGAAAATTCTGGTTGATAATTCAGTTTTTCAATCACGGAATAATCAGGCACTAAATTTTGTGTATAGCGATCATAACTAGAGCCACTTACTCCCGAAGTCACAGCTTGATTACGTAGGTTTGCAATACATTAGATCGGAAGAGCG
>NZ_DJDC01000070.1:0-3540 GCF_002430855.1 Acinetobacter sp. UBA5934
GTAGATGCCGGATTTGATTTGATTGAAGTGCATGCAGCCCATGGTTATTTGTTGCATCAATTTATGTCGCCACTGTCGAATAAGCGTACTGATGAATATGGCGGCAGTTTTGAAAACCGTATTCGTCTAACGCTTGAAGTGCTGCAAGCCATAAAAAATGCAGTACCGGCGGATTATCCGGTCGGGGTGCGTATTTCAGCGACTGACTGGATGGATGGAAAAGACAGCTGGGATATTGAATCTTCGGTCGGTTTGTCCAAAGCCTTGCAGCAGTTGGGTGCAGTCTATATTCATGTGTCCAGTGGCGGTCTGCATGCACAGCAGCAGATTGAAATTGGTGTCAATTATCAGGTTCCTTTTGCTCATGCAATTAAACAGGCAGTCAATATTCCCGTCATTGCCGTAGGTTTAATTACTGAAGCTACGCAAGCTGAACATATTTTACAGACAGGGCAGGCGGATGCCATTGGTCTTGCCCGTGCCATGCTTTACGATCCTCGTTGGCCTTGGCATGCTGCGGCGACCTTGGATGCACCTATTGAAATTTCACCACAATATTTGCGTTGTCAGCCGCATGGTTTGAAATCATTGTTTAAACCTTTTCAACACCAAAATTGATTGCTTTAAATGGCAGTGATTGAGCTGAAATAAGTTGATTTAACGACAAGGAGTAGTTGTGGTTTTAAGTGTAATTTTACCGATTTGCCTGCTGCTTCTATTGGGATTTATCTGCGTAAAATTCGAATTTATTTTAGCTGAACATATCAAAGGTTTAAGCCAGTTTGTTTTTAAAATATCCTTGCCGGCATTTTTATTGCAAGCCTTAGCCAGTAAGCATTTTGATGAAATCTGGCATCCCAGTTATTTCATCGCTTATGGCGGGGGATCACTGCTGGTTTTTGCCTTTGCATTTGTACTGTACCTTCAATATTTTCAATGTCGTTTGACCGAGTCTGGCGTATTGTCCATGGGTGCATCCATGTCCAATACCGGATTTATTGGCACAGCCATTCTTATGATGTTGATTGGACAACATGCAGCAATTTATCTGTCCTTAACCCTGATTATTGAAAACCTGCTGATTATGACTTTGACACTGATCATTGCCGAAGCAGGCATTCATCAACATCGGGCGACCTCTGGATTGCTCAAGCAGACCTTATACAACGTGATTAAAAATCCGGTCATTTTGTCGATCGTGTTTGGCATGTTGTGTGTGATCTTGAATATTCAACTTCCATCTTCCATTGTTCAGGCTTTGGAAATGTTGGGCAAGACCGCTTCTCCGATTGCGCTCTTTGTCATTGGGGGAAGTCTGGTTGGAATGAGCTTAAAAGCGGTAGATTTACAAAGCATGACGTTGGTGCTGATTAAAATTGTACTGATGCCACTGACCATTTTTCTCTTGTTCAGTCTTTTGCCGAATGTCAGTCAGGAAATGCGTTATGCCGGAACGTTGCTTGCTGCGTTACCCATGCCGATTGCGTTCGGTATTTTAGGACAGAACTATGGACTTGGGGATAAAGCACTCAGCGCTTTAATGTTAAGTACAATATTAGGCTTCATGCTGGTGAGTGGTCTGATTGCCATGTGGTGGTAATAGATTTTTCAGCTAATAAAAAGCCCCATGGTTAGGGGCTTTTTGTTTGGAAAATAATTTAGCTTTTCTTTTCAGCCTTTGAAGGATTTTTAGCTTGTTCAGTCATCATTTTATTCACTACAGCTAAAGATTCTTTAGCTTGCGGGATATTTTCTTTTGCTAAGGCTTCAAAAATCTTTTTCGCTTCAGGCAAGTTTTGCGGAACAATTTTACCGTTTGCAAACATGTTGCCCACAGCCATTAAAGCGGGAATATAGCCTTTTTGTGCCAGATCCTGAATAGTCTTTAAGCCCTGTTTAATCGGCTCTTCATTTTTGGTTTTAAAACCTTGGCTGATGTCATATAAGGCCTTGGCATGCATGGCCTGATAGTTGCCTTTATTGATCAGCGGATTTAATTTTTGCAAAGCCAATTTATCAGAGGCAGGTGTGCCTTCAGCAAACAATAATACCGCCAAATCTACACTGGCATCATCAAAATTTTGCTTAGAAGCTTTTTCTAAATACTGTTTGGCTTTTTTAGTGTCTTGAGGAAGACCTAAAGTACCGGTCATATAGTTTTTACCTAAGACATAGTTGGCTACGGGATAACCTTTATTAGCCGACTCTTCATACAGCTTAATGGCTTTTTTCTCGTCTTTGGTTGTACCTTGACCGGTTTGGGTCAGATAAGCCAAATTATAAAGTGCCTGTGCATTCCCTGTTTTGGTTAATTTATCCAGTTCTTCATAAGCACCTTTCATATTGTTTGCTTTAACCAGTGCTTCTACTTTGGCAAATGCAGGATCAACTGAAGTGGTTGCCATTTCTGCCATTGCGAAATTTGAAGACAAAGCAATAAGGCTGGCAAGTATAATTTTTTTCATATTTAAAACCTTTTTATAAACATACACATAATTCCATTTATGTGTTTAAAAATGGATGTGGAACACTTCATACAACATCATAAATTTATTTATCTGAATGTAAATACATGATGTGTACATTGCAATAAGATTTCATAGATATTTACATAATCCCTACTGGATAAATTTTGGGCTGACTATCTTAAATCAGCCTTAAGCAATTGAAGGGCTTTGTAGATGTATTGTTGAGCGCTTTAAAGTTTAAAAAACAGGCAGACACAAGATCGGATAAAAATGTGGCGTAGCGAAACGGCACTTTGTTTTTATGCCAATCTTTGTTTAAATCACGGTTGAATCAATGTGTGAGTAGATGAATGTTCATCAAAGGTATTAAACGGGCATATGATCAGATTAATCGGGATGAAAGTATTCCAGATGAAGATAAATTTGATGCATTGTTGATGAGATTAGGCAAAAACTTTTTGGTGAGCAAAGAAGACCGTGTTTATATTTTTGAACATGAGGGAAAGACTGCGCGTATTGATGCAAAACATGCACGTGCATTCCATTTTAAAGAGTATGTCATTAAAGACATGAACAAACTTTTTCACGATTTTAATTTGTGATTAAAAAAGCCTCCGCTTCGGGAGGCTTTTTTTAATGGGATTGCTCAACTGCAATATTATTGTGGACGCGCCACATCACCATTTAAGGCTTCAGGTAAATCTAGAACTTGTAATCCCAGCTCTTCAAGCGCAGCAGGTTTTGCAACTACAAGAGCTTTATAACCGCCATTAACAGCAATGCTATTGACCACTTCAACATCATTGTTCAGTTTGCTTGCAGCAGCCGGAGCATCACCTGTACCTTGCACCAGATGCAACCAGTGTTTCGGTTTGGCCTTGAACCAAAGACGCGCAATAATTTCCTGACCTAAATAGCAGCCCTTGTCATAATGCACGCCTTCACGCTGATGCAAACGCAGTTCCTGCGGCTGGAATTCTTGTGAAGTTGTCGTTTCAATCCAGGCCTGACCGGCTTCAATCGCTTGAAGTTGCCACGCTGCGATATCTGTTTCAGTGGCAGCAAAGTCAGT
>NZ_DJDC01000073.1:0-5551 GCF_002430855.1 Acinetobacter sp. UBA5934
GCTACGATGTTATGAATGAAGATTTCGATGCCGAAACACGCAGCATAAGCACCAAATAAAATCCAGACCCGATAGTTACGTGCAGCGTGCATCAGAATCGCCATGCCGCCTTTTTTATCGCTACCGACATGAATGCCTTGTGCACGAAGTTCTTTAAAGTTGCCTTGCGGACAGTCTTGGGTGAATTTCCAGTACATTGCACCAACAATAATCATCAGAATACCTGGCACCAATAAAGCAATTCTCCAGCCCATTGCCTGTTCAACACCAAACATCACCAAAGCAGCCAGCATTAACGGCATTAAGGCTTGCGTTGCTCCACCGCCGGCATTACCCCAGCCTGCCGATGCAGCATTGGCAGTCCCAACCACATTCGGTGCGAACATAATACTGGTGTGATATTGCGTGATCACAAAGCTGGCACCAATCGCACCAATCAATAGACGGAAGAAAAGGAAAGATTCATAGCTATTGGCAGAGGCCACACCAAAGACTGGAATACTGCCGATAATCAGTAGTGCGGTATAGGTTTTACGTGGGCCATACTTGTCACACAATGGTCCAACAATCAGGCGAACTAAAATGGTAATTGCAACCGCGGCAATATTGATATTGGCGATCTGGTCTTTGGTTAAGTGAAATTCACCTGCAATCACAGGCATCAAGGGTGCACAAGCAAACCAGGCAAAGAAGCAGACAAAAAAAGCGAGCCAACTCATGTGGAAGGCTCTCATCGCTGCGCTGTTAAAACTAAAAAGACTTATTTTTGTAGCTTTCTTTTCATATAAATTTGAAGACATGGCTTTCTCCTTCCTGAACTGAACGTATAGGGCTATCTGCTATGCGGATCGCTGCACACCAGATTCGATCAGAACGGACGTCGTTGGCCGCCTTACAAATTTTTATAGAGTCGTCTTTGACTCAGTAGGATTTAAGCAATGACTGTGCCAACAATAAAAATATATTTATAAGTGATTATTTATTATAATTTTTTATTTAAATTTTATTATTTTTTGAGCAAATTTACTTATTGCTTTGTTCTGCTGAACAAGCCACTGGCTATTTGTAGCCAGCCTGATTGTGCTTCGTTGTAGCGCATTTTTGCCTCAAGACAGTGCACATCTGTATGACGTTCAATATTTATATCTGATTTTTATAATAAAAATAATATTTTAATAATTTTGGCATTTAAATTGCTTTTGCTAAGATAGAAATTTTTCTGGCTTTGCTTGATGGTATTTAGCTCAATATGCCAAAACTGAAAATTGCACTGATTGATGACGATCAAGAACGTGCCAACTTTATAAAAACTTCCCTGATCGAGCATCATTTCGAGGTGGTTGCCTGCCTGACGATCAATCATTTAAGTCTGTTCCGTCTAGAACAGTTGCATGCAGATATTATTTTGCTGGACATGGATCATCCACATCGTGACATTATTGAAAGCTGTGTTAGCCATTTCGACTTACCCACCGTACTGTTTACTAAAAACAGTGACAAAGACACCATTAAAAGTGCCATTGATGCCGGGGTTACCGCTTATATTGTCGATGGCATTGATCCAGCCAAGCTGCAAAGCATTTTAGAAATTTCGATTGCCCAGTTTAAAAAACATAAAAAATTGCTGGATGATCTGGAAGATACCAAAAATAAACTGGCTGACCGCAAAGTGGTCGAAAAAGCCAAAGTGCTGATGATGCAATTGCACTCCCTCTCTGAAGATCAGGCATTTCAATTATTACGGAAAAATGCCATGAGCCACCGCATGACTATTGGAGAAATGGCACGGCGTTTATTAGATGCCCAACAACTTTTACAAAACCAATTCAAGGATTAGGCCATGACAGCATTAGAAAAAACCAAAATCCAAATTGGCTACATTCCCCTGCTTGACTGTGTGGCCATCCTTTGGGCCAAACAACGCGGCTTCTTTGATGAGTTTGGTCTGGAGATTACTTTAGTCAAGGAAGCCTCATGGGCCAGTTTAAGAGACCGGCTGGCCTTTGGCTTTTTGGATGCTGCACATTGTCTGTCTGCCATGCTTCCTGCCGCCGCGCTGGGTGAAGACCAGCTCGGTATTCCCTTACAAACGTCTTTGGTGCTGAGTCATAACCGCGCCTTTATCAGTCTGAGTCAGAAATTATGTTTTGACCTGCAAATTTCATCCCAAGATAACGCGCAACAAACGGCACAAAAATTAGTCACTGCGATTCAACAGCAAAAAAACATTCAGCTGGCGCATGTGTTTAAACAGTCGATTCATCATTATTGTTTAAGAGAATGGCTTGCACTCGCGGATCGTGATGTTGCGCAGCACATGAAACTTGCGACACTTCCACCACCTTATATGGTTGAAGCTTTGAGCAATCATGTGATTGACGGTTTCTGTGTCGGCGAACCCTGGAATACTCAAGCTGAGCTATTGGGCATCAGCCAGATTGTGGCATCCAGTCAGGATATTATTCCCAAGGTTGCAGATAAAGTTTTGGCAGTAACCGCCGACTGGGCAATGCAACATCCCAATACACACCATGCTTTAACTCAGGCCATTCAAAAAGCGCAACAAGAACTAAAATATCTAGAGGATTATACTGAAGTCTGGCAAATGCTGATGGATTTCAATATTATCCAGTTTCACTGTTCAGACAGCATTCATGTACAAAAATTTCATTCTATTCAAAATATTATCAGAAACTTTGTCGATGAATCATCTCAGCCTAAAATAGAAGACTTTCAATGGCTGATTCAGCAAATGGTTAAATGGGATCAAATCAGCATCAGTGAGGCAACTATTGAAAAGATCAGCCAGAACTGTATTTTATCCTTCAACCATTAACATAAACCATCGCTCCAGCCATACAAACTCCTATAAGGTGCCGGAGCTAAATCACTCATTTTAATTATTTTTACTTGCGATCAGATTTTTTTCTTTTATTTCTATTTCGGTGATTTTCCACAAATTTTCTCCACATTTTTCCGCTATCTTACGCAAAATTACATTTGGAACATTCAATAATGAAACGCATACAACCGCGTTGGCAATTAAGCGCATTAAGTTATGCCTTGCTCACTTTCATATCCCCAACTTGGGCTGCTGATACCACTACAAATACAGCGACCACAGACAGCGCTGCGCCCCAAACTGATTCGGTACAAACACTGGCCACTTTAAAATTTGAAGCCGCTCCAGCCCAAGCAAAAGACCCGGATATCAGTGCGGTCGCGAAAACTATTGTCACTCGCGAAGAAATGCTGCAATTCGGCGATCAGTCGGTGAATGATGCCCTACGTCGTGCTGCCGGTTTTCAAATGCCTACACCCGGACAAGGTCCACGTGGGGGTGGCGGTGCTTCAGGCATGCGTTTTCGTGGTGGCGGTGCCCCGGTATTCTTAGTCAATGGTGAACCAGTACAAGGCGGCCCACGTGGTGGCATGTCTGTCGTCGATAGCATAACTCCAGACATGATTGAACGTATTGAAATCACCAAACAACCCAGTGTCGCTCAGGCTTCTGTAGCCTCTTCCGTAGTCATCAATATTATTCTTAAAGAACCCTTGGATAATGCCCGCATCAGCGGAACAGTCCGTGCTGGATATGGTTTGGCAAAATCGGATCAAAAAGAAGAACAGCGTAAAAACCTGAGCTTACAAATGGATGGGCGGGATAATGCCTGGTTATACAGCCTGTCTGCCAACCAAATGTGGAATGACACCACTTCAATCACACAGACTCAAACCAGTACCGAAACACGTGAACAAAAACGCATTACTGAACGCAAGTCACAAATGCTGTCGCCACGGGTTGAATACGAGTTAGATGACCAGCAAAAACTGGTTGCGGAACTGTTCTATCGCAATAATGAAAGTGACGGTAGCCGTGGCAATCAGACGCAAAATGATAAAAATGACAGTATCCGTCTGAACACGCGTTATGAACGCAAGGATAAAGGCAATACCGACAAGATTCGTCTTTCTGTAGAACAGCAAAATGAAACTGAATCGACCCAGTCACCGCTATTCAGCAGTTATGCCGATGAAACCGTCAATGAATATGGTATAGCTTATGATGGTGTGCGCAAGTTTGATGAAACCAAGCAGCTGAAATTTGGTACGGATATTCGTTCAAGTGAGCTTGAAAGCAATATTAGCGATACACTGGATGAACAGCGTTATGCCTTATATAGCGAAGGTAGCTGGAAGTTTACCGACCGGCAAACCGTGACTTTGGGTGCGCGTCAGGAATGGATCAATCGTTCCGGACTGGTGGATTACAGTGACCAACACCTTAGTCCTGTTCTGGCACATCGCTTTGATTTTGATGATCACTGGTCATTGCAAACCAATATCAGCCAGGCTTTTCGTAGTCCAAAAACCGACCAGCTCTTACCTACGGTTTCCGTTTCTACCGATAGCGATGCCGGCAGCTTGAACAACCCGGACCGTGGCGGTAATCCAAATTTACGTCCTGAAAAAATCACTGCCTTTGAATCGACCCTAGGTTACAACACCCCTGCAGGTGGCATCAACATCACGGCCTATCAACGTGAGATTAATGATTACATTGAAAAAGTCATTCGTCAGGAAGGCACACGTTTTGTGGAACGCCCACAAAACCAGGACAATGCCACCACTTATGGGGTTGAAATTGCCGGTCGTTATGCCTTGAAACAAACGGAAAATGGTCATTCATTCATGTTGAATGGACAACTGTCTACGGTGCGTGCAAAAATTGAAGATGAAAACCAGCAACAACGTTTAGCCAGTGATGTCGCGCCTTATACCGCAAGTGCCGGTTTGTCTTATAATTATCAGCCTTGGCGTCTTTCCAGCAGTGTCAATCTGAACTATGTTCCTGAATTTACCCGTGCCCTGGATAATCAGCCTTATGACCGGACCAGCAATGAACGGGTGAATATGGATATCAGTGTGACCAAACGCTTTGATCAAGGCTGGGCAACGACACTCAGTGCGCGTAATATTTTTAGCACAGATTATAAAGAGCGCTTAAATAATCAGTCTGATGGAAGCCTGTATGAGTCACGCGTGAGTCAAGCCATTCCAAGTGTACTCATTAGTGTAGAAAAGAAATTCTAAACTGAAATAGGAAAACCGGTGCCAGACACCGGTTTTTTACTAAGCTATTCGTTGTATTCCATCTTGCTTGTTTAAGCTGATCAGCCTAAATCTTTAGATGGGCTACTTAGCTTCACCATTCAAGTTAAACGTTAAACCAGCAAGGCTTTCAGCAAACTCGCTATTCTTAAAGTATGTTGTTTATTGCCCTTTTGTTCCATGACCTTATGCTCAATGCGCCATAGATAATCAAAAATTTCAGACTCGCTGGCATTTTCATTCAGCATATTAAAAACTTTGGGTAAATAATCCTCATATTCATCCCGCATGGACGGATTACAACGAATGCCTAAGGGATCCCATTCCTGCAGTAAAATTTTATGGATGGCATGCAATAAGGTGACATCTTTCTTTTGTGCGGCTTCCATACTCACCCCCTAAAATTTAATATAATAATCATATAAAAAAATAGTTTTTT
>NZ_DJDC01000073.1:5830-6128 GCF_002430855.1 Acinetobacter sp. UBA5934
CTAAAAAAATAGTTTTTTTATATTATCTTTCATTCCAAAAGTTGTATCACTCATTCAGCGTAATTCCAACCCCTTCATCTATTTTAATTTTGCATTTAAATTTGCACAATCCCGGCAGGAAAAAAATTTAAAAATATAAGAATTTAAATGGTAGGTATTTGGTAGGTGGGATTTTTTTCTGGTTCCTTTGATACTCAATTGACGGTGAGAGTCACCGATAACAACATACCAATGGTAGAAGGAATCGCACCATGGCTTTTAAAAATATTGCAGATCAAACAAACGGTTTTTATATTCC
>NZ_DJDC01000200.1:0-6170 GCF_002430855.1 Acinetobacter sp. UBA5934
AGAAGGGGGTGTTTTTTTATGCGTGAGATATTAAAAACCTGAGCTCATTATTTAATTTAGTTGGGTTGATTTTGATATTATTGAGATATTTCGTTTTATATTTAAAATAAATTATTAATTTATAAAAGTATTTATCATTATTTCATCATCTTTTATCGCAAATATGACTAAAAAATCTTTAAATTTGTATATTTTTTATGTATATCTATGATATAAAAAATAAAACGGCACAAAAATTGCTTATAACGTGTGCTTTTATAAATGACAGTAAAAAGAGTAGGGTAGTATGAAGTTATCGGTTGGATTGAAAGTTGCGAACTCCTTGTCACTGACACCGCAGTTGCAGCAGGCCATTCGTTTGCTTCAATTATCAAGCTTAGAGCTTGAGCAAGAAATTCAGATTCAACTCGATAGTAATCCGTTATTGGAAAAAGTAGAAGAGCAATCTTCGATTGAAAGTCTGTCCGCTTTACAAGATCAAGAACGTGAAAATAAAGATTTAACCAATGAGCTGAATGCAAACCATCTTCCTGAGGATTTACCTGTCGATACCGATTGGGATGATGTGTACACCCATCAACCGACCAGTCTCGGTTCCCCTGAATATGAGGAGCGGGAAGATAATCGTCAGGGGCATTTAGGTCTAAAAGAACACGTTCTTGAACAGATCAATTTATTGCATTTTTCTTCTGTAGATCGTCTGATTGCGCATTGTATTGTCGACTCTTTAGATGAAAAAGGTTTTTTAGATGCTGAAATTACTGAAATTACCTCATCTGTGCAGCATTTACTGGAAACCATGGATTATGAGGATGAAGTAGAAGACGATGAAGTTCTTGTTGTTTTAAAACATATTCAACATTTGGATCCTCCTGGGGTAGCCTCACGTAATCTAGCTGAATGTTTATTGGTGCAATTAGAAAGTTTGCCTGTACATAAAGCTTATCGTTATGAAGCGATAACTTTATTAAATCATTATGAGTTATTGATTTCGAACGAATTGCCTAAACTGGTCAAACAGACGGGTTTGAATCCTGATCAATTAAAATGTGCAATTGACTTGTTAAAAACCTTGAAAGCCTATCCAGGAATGGAATTTGAAGAGAAAGACTCGGATTATCAAATTCCCGATGTGGTGGTGATGAAAAAGAATGATCATTGGCAAGTGCAGTTAAATCCAGATGTTATGCCTAAATTACGGATCAATTCTTTTTATGCCAGTATGATTAAACGTGCAGATCAAAGTAACGATAATCAATATTTACGCAATCAAATGTTAGACGCCAAAAACTTTATTAAAAGTGTCGATGAGCGTCATAAAACCTTGTTAAAAGTGGCAACCTGTATCGTAGAGCATCAAAAAATGTTTTTGGAAATTGGGGCTGAAGGAATGAAACCTTTAGTACTTCGCGATATTGCTGAAGAAGTTGAATTGCATGAGTCTACAGTTTCCCGTGTGACAACCAACAAATTTATGCTCACTCCGCGCGGCTTATTTGAACTGAAATATTTTTTCTCCAGTCATGTTGCAACGACTTCTGGTGGAGAAGCATCTTCCATTGCCATTCGGGCAAAAATTAAAAAGTTAATTTCGGAGGAAAATCCTCGGAAGCCTTTATCTGACAATATTATTGCCAATTTATTAAAACAAGACGGAATTGATGTGGCACGTCGGACTGTAGCTAAATATCGAGAGTCGTTACATATTCCGTCATCTTCTGAACGAAAAGTCTTGATCTAATTTTTAAAATCTGATTATTCTATGGATTCATTATGACAACATAATGAATCTTTTTTCTTTTAAAGGAGTAGTTGAAATGATTTGAAGCGTGAATTGTAAAATTCTAATTTCTGTTATTGGATCATTTTAGCTATGACTTTAACTAATCCTGAAGAAGGTGAGGGATAGAATTATGCAAATAACAATTCGTGGTCATCACTTAACTATTACCCCTGCTATTGAAGATAATATCCGTTTAAAATTTACTGAAATGACCAAGCACTTAGACCATGTCAATAGTATGCAGGTGAAATTGAGCAAAGATCATCAAGTAGACAAGCGTTCAAGAAAAGGAAGTTTAAATCATATAGCTGAAGCAATTATTCGTGTACCGGGGGCAGAATTATTTGCACAGGCTACAGCTGATGATATGTATACATCAATAAAAAAATTAACGGAAAAACTTAAAAAACAGTTACATAAGCATAGAAAAATGCAGGTTGCATCTCCTTCTTTGCTAGCATAGTTTTATTTTTGAACAAAAAGAGGTTTTTGATAACCTCTTTTTTTATATATTAAATGTTATACGTTAATGATTTATTTTTCATATTTATAGTAAAATGGCAGGTTTTTACACCGTTGGTCCTATAAGAGGTCTTTGTGATGAATAGTGAACAGCTCACTGAAATTTTAAAAGCTGCTTTTCCAGAGGCTGAAGTTGCAGTTAGTGGGCAAGGCGGGAAATTTGATCTTCGTATCGTAGACGAACAATTTGAAGGCAAACGTCCAGTAGCACGCCAGCAGACTGTTTATGCTCCGTTAAATTCATATATTGCCAGCGGTGAAGTACACGCGGTAACTATTCGTGCAATGACCCAAGAAGAATGGCGTAAAGCAAGCTTATTCGGAGCTTAGAACTAGATGGATAAATTTTTAATTCAGGGCGGTGTTAAGCTCGAAGGTGAAGTGCGTATTTCTGGTGCAAAAAATGCAGCACTTCCATTACTTGCTGCAATGATTCTCCCTGAAACTCCTACCGTATTAACGAATGTTCCAAATCTTAAGGATGTGAACACTTTAGTCAAACTGATTGCAGGTTTAGGCGTTCAAATCTCTTATGAAGGCGATACGGTTAAGGCAGATACATCTACATTAGATAATCAGTTTGCACCCTATGAACTGGTAAAAACCATGCGTGCATCAATTTTGGTCTTAGGTCCATTATTGGCGCGCTATGGTAGTGCAAAAGTTTCCCTTCCTGGTGGATGTGCCATTGGTTCACGTCCAGTTGATCAACACCTTAAAGCATTAGAAGCTTTGGGTGCTGAAATTGAGGTTGAAGCTGGATATGTGCATGCCAAAGTTGACGGTCGTCTTAAAGGTGGCGAAGTTGTCTTTGATATGGTCACTGTGGGCGGTACGGAAAATATTTTAATGGCTGCTGTGCTTGCTGATGGTGTAACGACTATCCGTAATGCGGCCCGTGAACCGGAAATTACAGATCTTGCGCAAATGCTGATTAAAATGGGCGCAAAAATTGAAGGTTTGGATACCGATACCTTAGTGGTTACTGGTGTAGAAAGCTTGCATGGCTGTGAATATGCCGTAGTGGCTGACCGTATTGAAACGGGTTCATATTTGGCTGCCGCTGCAATTACCGGTGGTAAAATTAAAACCACGCATACTGATCCAAGTTTGATGGAATCTGTACTCGACAAATTCGAAGAAATGGGTGCGGAAGTGACCCGTGGGGATGACTGGATTGAACTGGATATGATGGGTAAACGTCCTAAAGCGGTAAGCTTTCAGACTCTGCCACATCCAGAATTCCCAACTGATATGCAAGCTCAAATCATGGCAGTTAATGCAATTGGTCGCGGTTTTGCAACCATTTCTGAAACGATTTTTGAAAACCGTTTTATGCATGTACCTGAATTGGCAAGAATGGGCGCAAATATTCAGGTTGAAGGTAATGATGCGGTCGTAACGGGTGTTGAAAAACTTTCAGCAGCACCAGTAATGGCGACAGATTTACGTGCTTCTTTCTCTTTGGTTTTAGCTGCTTTAGCGGCTGAAGGTGAAACTCTAATTGACCGTATCTATCATATTGACCGCGGTTATGAAGATGTTGAAGCAAAATTACAAGGTTTAGGCGCCCAGATTAAGCGAGTAAGTTAATGAGCGATATGAGAAACGATGATCCAAACTTTGACGTTATGGGCAATTTTGATCATGGTTTAACTTTAGCATTAAGTAAGGGACGTATTTTAAAAGAAACTTTACCTCTGCTAGAAACAGCAGGAATTAACTTGCTGGAAGATCCGGATAAATCACGTAAATTGATTTTCCCTACGACACATAAACATGTGCGTATTTTGATTTTACGTGCCTCTGATGTGCCGACATATGTGGAAAATGGTGCAGCGGATATCGGGGTCGCGGGTAAAGATGTGCTCATGGAGCATGGTGCGCAAAATGTCTATGAACCGCTAGACTTGAAGATTGCAGTTTGTAAACTCATGACTGCAGGTAAAGTAGGCATGGAACGTCCGAAAGGTCGTTTAAAAATTGCAACCAAGTATGTGAACTTAACCCGTCAATACTATGCCAGCCTAGGCGAGCAAGTGGATGTAATTAAGTTGTATGGTTCGATGGAACTTGCACCTTTAGTGGGTTTGGGTGATTACATTGTCGATGTGGTTGATACTGGTAATACCTTGCGTGCCAATGGTTTAGAACCATTGGAAGAAATTTGCAAAGTGTCTTCACGTCTGATTGTGAACAAAGCAAGTTTTAAACGTAAACAAACGCTACTTAATCCGATTCTGGCACAGCTTGAAAAAGCAGTTGAAGAACGTGAGCAAGCAAAAAAAGCATAATTTTTTTGCTGTTGAAAAAACCGTCCTAAGGGGCGGTTTTTTTATTTTGTGATTTTGAAAAAGTCGTTTTTAAGTTTAATCAATTTTATCAAAAGTTATTTCCAATAAAATTCATACTTATAGTCGGGACTAGTTACCGACAAAAGCACATAAAACAGGTAAACTAAAGACTCCCATTATTTTCATTGTGGATAAATTGATGCGACGTTTATCGACTCAAGATCAAAATTTCAAACAAGTCTTTGCAGATTTGTTGGCTTTTGAAACTGTGAGTGACCCAGAACTCTTAAAAACCGTAGATCAAATCATTGCTGATGTACGTCAGCATGGTGATGCTCATGTTCTTAAACTCACACAACAGTTCGATCGACATCCTGCGCATCAATTTTCTGAGCTTGAACTGAGTCAAGAACAACTGAAAGTAGCATTTGAGAGTCTAAGCACCGAAGTTCGTGAAGCACTTGAGCTTGCAGCAAATCGTGTGCGTGAATTCCACCAAGCACAAAAACAAGATGGCTGGACCTATGTCGATGTTTTAGGCAATACTTTGGGCCAAAAAGTTACACCGCTGGATCGTGTCGGTATTTATGTACCTGGTGGCTTGGCATCTTATCCATCTTCAGTGCTAATGAATGCCATTCCTGCACATGTGGCAGGTGTACCTGAGATTATTATGGTGGTGCCTGCACCGAATGGTGATTTGAATCCATTGGTTCTTGCAGCAGCATATTTGGCGGGTGTGCATCGTGTCTTTACCATAGGTGGCGCACAAGCGGTTGCTGCTTTGGCTTATGGTACAGAAACCATTCCATCTGTCGATAAAATTACCGGACCAGGTAACCGTTTCGTGGCAGCGGCTAAACGTGCGGTATTCGGTCAAGTCGGTATCGACATGATTGCCGGACCTTCTGAAATTTTGGTCTATGCCGAAGGCGAGAATAATGCCAAATGGTTGGCGATGGATTTGTTGTCGCAAGCAGAACATGACACCGTTGCACAAGCAGTATTTATCACGCCTGATGAACAGCTTTTAAATGAAGTTGCAATCGCGATCGAAGCGCATTTAGAAGCTTTACCAAAAGCTGAAATTGCACGTACTTCTATTGCCAATCGTGGGGCTTTGGTTTTGGTCAAGGATCGTCAAGAAGCGATTGATTTGATTAATCAGGTTGCGCCTGAACATTTAGAACTTTGCCTGGATGAAGCCCAAGAAATGTCGGAAAAAATTCGTCATGCTGGTGCCATCTTTATGGGACGTTATACCCCTGAAGCGATTGGTGACTACTGTGCAGGTCCAAACCACGTATTGCCAACCTCTGGTACAGCGCGCTTCTCTTCACCACTCGGTGTCTATGATTTCCAAAAGCGTTCAAGCTTGATCATGTGTTCCCAAGAAGGTGTGAAGACGCTAGCGAAAACCGCTGATGTGTTAGCGCAACAAGAAAACTTGGATGCTCATGCGAGATCAGCGCGTTATCGTTATCAACCATAAATAGAATTAAAACCTCTCCCTAGCCCTCTCCTGAAAGGAGAGGGAACTCCTCCCTTTGTTAAAGGGAGGTTGGGAGGGA
>NZ_DJDC01000060.1:0-22281 GCF_002430855.1 Acinetobacter sp. UBA5934
GCCCCAGTTTGCAGGTCTTGAAAAGTTGTATGAAAAGTACAAAGATCAAGGTCTGGAAGTCTTGGGTTTTCCCTGTAACCAGTTTGGCGGACAAGATCCGGGTTCCAATGAGCAGATTGGGGCATTTTGCCAGAAAAATTATGGCGTGAATTTCCCCATGTTTGCTAAAGTGGATGTCAAAGGACCTGAGGCACATATCATCTTTCGCTATTTAACCAATAATAGTAAAGGAGTATTGGGAAATGGCATTAAATGGAATTTCACTAAATTTTTAATTAATAAAAAAGGTCAAGTGATTAACCGCTATGCGCCAACGACTAAACCAGAAGACCTGGAAGCTGATATTGAAGCGGCTTTAGCCCAGTAATTTTTATCATAAAAGCAGATATAGGGCGATTCATGAATCGCCCTTCGTCATTTTATATGCGGGAAAATTTATTTTACTTGCATCACGGGATGAAAATAGCCCAGGTTGTTTAATCCATAGCTACAATTAAATAATCCACTGTAGAAACAGTGGATTATTTTTGATTTTGATTGCTATTTCAAAGCTTAAAGAATGGCTTTAAGACGCTGAATCGCTTGTTCACATTGTGCGATATCGGCGACCAATGCCATACGGACATGATTTTCACCCGGATTGCCTTGTTCGGTATCACGAGACAAGTAACGGCCCGGTAGAACTTTAATGTGGGCTTTTTCCATCAGCATTTTGGCAAAGCTTTCATCATTGTCGACTTTTAACCAGTAATAAAAACCAGCATCCGGTTTTTTCAGTGGCAATAACTGACCCAATTCATTTTGAAATAATTCAAACTTGGCGCGATACAGTTTACGGTTTTCTTCCACATGTGCTTCATCATCCCATGCGGCAATAGAAGCCAGCTGATGCTGAACCGGCATGGCTGCGCCGTGATAGGTACGGTATTGCAAATACGGTTTAAGAAGTGCAGCATCACCAGCAACAAAACCTGAACGCATGCCCGGCAAGTTTGAACGTTTGGAAAGGGAATGGAACACGACACAGTTTTTGTAATCATCACGGCCAATTTCAGCGCAGACTTCCAGTAAACCTACCGGTGCTTGATCAAACCAGAGTTCTGAATAGCATTCATCTGAGGCAATCACAAAATCATATTGGTCTGAAAGTGCAATCAGCTTTTTAAATTGCTCTTTAGACAATACTGCTCCCGTTGGATTACCCGGTGTGCAGACAAAGAGTAATGCTGTTTTTTCCCAGACTTCGGCAGGAACCGCATCAAAATCACCGAGGTAATTGTTTTCTTCTGTGCAGTTAATGAAGTAAGGTTTTGCCCCGGCAAGTAAAGTTGCCCCTTCATAAATTTGATAGAAAGGATTCGGCATCACCACATAAGGCGCATCTTCGCGGTTGACTAAAGCCTGAACAAAAGAAAAGATCGCTTCGCGAGTACCAGATACAGGCAGAACATGGTCTTCAGCGCTAATGCTGTTCAGCTTGAAGCGGCGTGTTAACCAGTTGGCAATGCTTTGACGTAACTCAGGCAGACCTTTGCTGTTTGGGTAAGTCGATAAATGCTTGAAGTTGTCAATAATGGCCTGTTTCACAAACTCGGGTGCCGGATGTTTTGGTTCACCAATCGATAAAGGAATGAGGGGTAAATCTGCAGGTTGAATCCCCTGAAAAAGTTTATTTAACTTTTCAAAAGGATAAGGATGCAATAATGACAAACTAGAGTTCATGAAATCGATACCGCGTAAATTTAAGTTAATGTTGGCCAGAGACTAGGCTTGAGGCTTCATCCAGTGCTGACTTTAATTGGGCAGCAAAAGTTTCAGCTTCTGAATCGGACATTGGGTTGCCATCTTTTTTAGTGACAAAGAAAATATCTTCTGCGCGTTCACCAAGCGTTGCAATTCTAGCAGAGTGAATATCTAAACCTTGCATCATAAATAAACCGCCTACTTTAGCCAGTAAACCCGGATGGTCAAGTGTGGCTATTTCCACCATGTTTTGCTGTAACGCGGCATTCAGGGTGATATCGACGGTATTTTCAATATCGAAATGACGTAACTGGCGTGGAATACGACGTTGCATTAAACCCGGATATTTATCTGAGTGGCTCAGCGCTTCGACCAATGCCTCAATCACAGTTTTTTCACGTTCCGGGTCGGTCAGTAAAGTCCCGAAACGGTCCAGAACCACATAGGTATCTAAACTAAATGCAGTAGACGCCGTAATAATTCGCGCATCTTGAACATCCAGATTCATACGGTCAAATACAGCCACTGTGGTGGCAAATAAATTGGGCTGATCTTGCGTATAAATAAAGATCTGCACTGCATCTTGGGCGTATTGACGGTGGGCACGCATGAGTACTAAAGGTTCAGTATTGTTGCCATGTTGCAAGATGGCACGGGTATGCCAGGCAATTTCATCAGCCGATTCTTTAATGAAATATTCATCCCCCAGTTCCTGCCAAATGGTTTCTACATCGTACAGGGAGAAATCATTGACCAACAATTCACTGGCTGCGAATTTAGTATCTTCAATCAACATTTGATAATCGACAGGACGCCCCAGACCGGTACGAATGACATCACGTGCATGGGTATAAAGCTGGCGCATGAGGGAAGCACGCCATGTATTCCAGAGTTTCGGATTGGTCGCGTTAATATCGGCAACGGTGAGCACATACAGATAATCCAGATGCTCCATATCACCCAGTTTTTGCGCAAAATCCTGAACCACATCGGGATCGGAAATATCTTTTTTCTGTGCGGTCATCGACATCAGTAAGTGATTTTGAATCAGCCAGGCCACCAGATTACATTCACGCTCGGTAAAGCCATGGGTGCGACAGAAGGCAATCGCATCTTCTGCCCCCAGTTCACTATGGTCACCACCACGGCCTTTGGCAATGTCATGGAATAATGCAGCCAGATATACAATGTCGCGGCGACGAAGACGCTGGAACACTGAGCTGACCACCGGAAAATCTTTGGCAAATTCAGGTTCTTTAAAGCGGTTTAAATTACGCAGCAATAAGAGGGTATGCGCATCGACAGTATAAATATGGAACAGGTCATATTGCATCAGCCCCATAATTTGCCCGAATGCCGGAATATAATTTCCCAGCACGCCATAACGTTTCATCGCCACCAGTGTGTCATACAGGCGATGCGGTGAACGCATAATCGCCATAAACAGGGCTTGATGTTCGGGATTATCGCGATAAGCCTGATTAATGCGTTTGGCTGCCAGGGTGAGCAGGCGTAAAGTACGGGCACGGATGCCTTCAATTTCAGGTCGGTTGGCGAGTAAATAGAAAATTTCCAGGATAGCACTGGGACGTTCCGAGAAAATTTTATGGTGCTGTACCGCCAGCTTGCCATCCACCAGTTTGAAATTTTCGTTAATTTCTTCAATTTTACGTTCGTAATTCGGCAAACGCGGGGTGATGACCGACTCGTTAAAGTAGGCCAGAAGCATTTCATTCAAGGTAGAAATTTGCTGGGCGCTACGATAATAACGCTTCATAAACTGTTCAATCGGATAATTCTGCGATTTACCTTCTTCACGGGTATAGCCAAATAAGGCCGCAATATCACGTTGATAATCGAACAATAAACGGTTTTCATCACGTTTGGTCAGACGGTGCAGATGATGACGAATTTCCCATAAGAAACTTTCCGCTTCTTCTAAAACACCCAGTTCGAAATCTGAAATAAAGCCTAAATGCACCAGGTCATAAATACGGTTGACCCGGAAGTGACGTTTGGCAATCCAGCCAATTTGGTTAATGTCACGAATACCGCCCGGGGCATTTTTGATGTCGGGTTCCAAATTGCTTTCAGTATTGTTGTGCTGAGCATAGCGTTTGGCTTGCTCATCCATTTTGGCATCAAAAAAGGTTTTATCGGTCCAGGTTTGAGAGACAATACGACGTGGCCATTTGGCTAAATGCGGATTGCCAATAATCAGACGTGATTCAATCAGCGCCGTCGCTACGGTTAAATCATTGGTCGCCTGTTCGACACATTCGGAAATGGTGCGTACGCTAATACCGGGTTTGAAATTACCGACATCCCAAAGCGAGGAGATAAAGGTAGAAATCAGTTTTTCCTGATCGGAAGTAATTTCATCTTCCGACAAAATCATGATGTCGACGTCTGAATAGGGCAACATTTCCCGACGGCCATAACCGCCGACTGCAAACAGACCCAGATCGGTCTGGTCCAGTTCGGCATGTTTCCACAGGAACTCTAAGGCTTCATCAATCAAATTGGATCGGGCCAAAATGATTTCCCGGATTGACTGTCCATTTTCAAAACCTTCTTGAAGCTGATTTTCAACATCGGCGCGCCATTGATTGATCGCCTGAATGTCATGGTTACTTTTAACGTAATTCAGCAGAGGAGAAGTATTGATCATGAACAGTGGTCCGTAAATATTATGACAAGTTTAGTTTTGTTGAACACTGACTTGAGACGCCGTCTCTAGTGCAAGTTCACGCGCCTGATCTGTGGTTTCACCACGTGCAGTTGCGACCCCCATGCGACGTCGTTTAAAACCTTCTGGCTTACCAAAAAGGCGTAAATCGGTGTTTGGATTTTCTAAAGCAAGATTTAAGCCAGAAAAAGACAAATTACGATCATCAACGCCTGCATAAATGACAGCACTAGCTGCAACACTATGACGAGATGTATTCACCGGCAGGCCTAAAATGGCACGTGCGTGTAGTTCAAATTCACTCTGGAATTGCGATGCCAATGTTACAAGCCCCGTATCATGCGGACGTGGCGATACTTCACTAAACCATACTTTATCGCCTTTGACAAACAGTTCGACCCCGAAAATACCGCAGCCGCCTAAAGCAGCCGTGACTTTATGGGCAATGCGTTTCGATTCTTCCAGCGCAGCTGGTGTCATGGCTTGAGGCTGCCAGCTTTCAACGTAATCCCCAGAGTCTTGACGATGTCCAATCGGGTCACAGTACTGGGTTTCGATTTCGCCTGTTTTAGCATTTTTCGCGCGAACGGTAAGTAGGGTAATTTCAAAGTCAAAATCAATTTGTGATTCGACAATCACTTTACCCTGATTGACGCGTCCGCCGGTTTGTGCATATTCCCAGGCAGCATCGACTTCATCAAAACTTTTAACCCGTGATTGTCCTTTGCCTGATGACGACATCACCGGTTTAACAAAGTTTGGATAACCAATATCATCGCAAGCCGCACGGAAAGACTCAATCGAGTCAGCAAAACGATAGGCCGATGTCGGTAAACCTAGTTCTTCAGCCGCCAGACGACGAATACCTTCACGGTTCATGGTCAGATTGACTGCTTTTGCTGAAGGAATCACCGTAGCAATATTTTGCTGTTCAATCTCGACTAAAACTTCGGTCGCAATAGCTTCAATTTCAGGAACAATCAGATGGGGCTGGATTTTTTGGATTAGTTGTTTGAGTTCTGCGGCATCTGCCATATTTAAGGTATAAGCAAAATGGGCAACTTGCATGGCGGGTGCATGGTCATAACGGTCTGCGGCATGAACTTCTACACCTAAACGTTGTAGAGAAATCACCACTTCTTTACCCAACTCTCCTGAACCTAATAGCAAAACTTTAAAGGCAGAAGCTTGAAGGGGAGTACCAATAGTCACGCTCATGTAAATCATCCATGCTTGATTTTATGGACTTTTAGCATAGCAGAACTGATTGCCAAATTAAGATGGGATTCACATAAAATAATGATATTGTCCAACAATTTTATTTATAAAGTTGTTTGAAAAATCTCCCTAAATCCCTTTTTGTAAAAGAGGGACTTTTCTATGAGATTTAGAAGGAAAAAGGCATATAGGTGTAGACCAAACCATAAGCCAAAGCTGCGGTTAAGGTCGCAGGAACAATCTTTTTAAACTTAAAATATAGCCCGGCTAAGGTTAAAAAACCCACCAGCATGGCAAAGCTTTTATTCGGTGTTTCCATCAAGGGAGGAAGAGTCGCCACCACCAGCATCGAGCTGATCGCGGCAATGCCAATACTGCCCAAAGCGATTTTAATCCAGACCGAGCCACGTTTTTGCGAGCTCTGCTGATGTTTTTGTATGAAATAAAAAGGACCAAAACGTGAGGCAAAATTGGCAATCCCGACAATGATCCCGACCAGAATAATTTCAAGATTCATGTGCTTCTCCAAATTCATCATCATGCTGTTTTAAAACATAGTGCTTAAATAAGCCGGCCAAAATACCGGATAAAATTCCAATAAAAATCGCAGCAGATAAATTAATGAAATAGCAGGCAATTGCGGAAACAATTAAGCAGACCGTCACGATAAAAGTGTGTTTCTTCTCAAATGCTGCCAGCAAGAAGCTCAGGAACAAGGCGGGTAGCAAGAAATCCAGAGCAGCCTGTAAAAAATGCGGTAAGTCACTGACCTGATCTGCAAATAAGCCACCTAAAAATGAACCCAAAGCCCAAGACATCCAGCTAAACAGGCTTAAACCCAACATCCAGGATTCTGACCATTCCTGACGTCGTTGTGACAGTTTAATCATGCCGGAAGCAAATACTTCGTCGGTTAAGCCCCAGGCCCAAACCGCAGTTTTCTTTAAATTCAGCTTGTCCCGAATCAGGTTTTGTAAGGCTGGGCCATAAAGCACATGGCGGATATCTAAAGCAATTACGGTAAGGGCAGTCATCCAGATCGAGGTACCACTACCGAGTAAAGCGACGACCAGAAACTGGCTGGCGCCCGCATACATCGAGCAGGATAAAAACAGCGCTTCCCAAGAACTAAAGCCGAACTGGCTGGCGGAAACACCAAAAGCAAAAGAAACAGGAAGATAAGTAAAAATAATGGCTTGGCTATCTTTTGCGCCTTGCCAAAAGCCAGCAACTTTGACTGGAGGAATTTTGTGCTCAGACACGACACACCTTTGCGGGAGAGTTGAACAACAGGTCAAATGATGATTGAGTATTGTACGCGAATTCACTAGCATAGTGCCGAATTGTTTGTTTAGGCGAGCCGGATATGTTGATGTTAAAGACACGTGGGATGCTGATTGTTTCTTTATTATGCAGTAGTGCTTTACTACAGGCTTGTGGAAATGAAGGTGATAAGGCTGAAAAAGTTCAGATTAAACCTGCACCTAAATTAACCAATGATGCAACTACGTATGCCAATGAAGCCTGGAAATTTATTAATCAGGTAGATGGTTTGGTATATGCCAAAAAACTGGATATATTGGAAGAACAAGTGCGTAAGCCGGCGCGCAAGCTCAGTACCGATTGGCGCATTAATGTCAAAATGACCGATTCCGTGACTGAAGGAAAATATGCACTCTGTCGTAAGGCATTGACCAGTCTGGAAATCTGGGCACGTGAAAGTATGGAGCAATCCAGTTCAGTAGCGCAGAAGCAGGCCGATTACGAACGCGATAAACAGCAATGTAAAGGTGCGATTGAGCATCCGCAGCTAGGCAATACTGATCCTAAAAAGGTTGGGGTTTAATGCAAAAAAGACGAGGCACAGGCCTCGTTTTTTATGTTTTAAATTTCTATCATATTTGCTTTTAGTTATAGTTTTAAAGAATCAATAAGAGAATAAAACAATAATGTGATAAATATATAAAATTATCACTAATTGATAAAATATGTATAATAATGGCTATTTTTAATGAAAAATATTTAGATAAAATCTGTATTTTTTATTTTTAGCAACCAAATAAGAGTAGAGAAAAATGTTTAATAAAGTGTTTTTATCAATAAGTGTGGCAGTTGTTTTGAGTGCTTGGAGTGGTGTGGCAACGGCCGCAGACAATGAATATGAAGTGGCGCCCTGTACTAATGGCTTTGATGATGTCAACGTATGTCAATTGCGTTCATAAGCACGATTGATGAACTATACCAATCATCAGTCAATTTATTCACTTGTCATGCTTAGGCATAGTACAACTCATACTACAACGGTATAAGTATCTGAATCCTCTTCATCTTTTAAATATTTAATTGATTTTCTATTGAATGGTTCGGAAAGGCATGCGCGATGCGATGTAATTCAGACACATCCAAAATTTCAATTTTCTTAAAAGAGAGCCGTAAAATATTCTGCTTTTCCAAGGCTTGTAATTCCTGATTAATCGTCTGCCGCGAGCAGGTCAGCATTTGCGCCAATTGTTCTTGAGATAAATGAATGACATTTTTCTCGATCATCACATGATTGCCATAACCATTTAGAATAAACATCAGGCGCTGTGCCAGGCGCTGGTGAATGCTTTGCGTTTGAATAGAAATCAGTTCCAGAAAAGCAAAGCGTAACTTTTGACTGGTTAATTGTGCGATGTGATACCAAAAACCAGGATGCTGTTGCAGCAGATTTTGTATCGCTGCACTGGGGATGTGTAAGATCAGGCTCTTTTGAGTCGCAATGGCATTGTGCGAACGAGGCTTAGCATCGACCAGAGAGATTTCACCAAACCACATAATCGGTTCAACAATCGCAGCCACGGATTCTTTGCCTTCTATATCAATATAACCCAAGCGGACAGCCCCTTCTAAAACCGCATAGATGCCATTGAAGGAGTCACCTGCATGAAAGATGGCCTGTTCCTTGTCAAAATGTTGTTGCACTGCATGGCTGATGATAAATTGTTTAAATGCCGTAGTTAACTGTGAAAACCATACATTCTGCTCTAAATGATCAATATAAACGGGGTCGAGCACTTCAATTCCTTTTTTAATATGAGTTGTCGGCTAGCTGACAACTTGTCGCGGTATTTTTTTATATAGTGAAAATATAAGTCTAACAAGGAAAACAGTGATGACCAAATTAGAACAGCTGCTGAGCCAGTATGCAGCATACCATCTGGATCAGAAAAATATTTATACCCATTTTATTGGTATTCCAATGATTGTGTTTTCCATTATCTGCCTGACTGCCCGTGCCGGTGTGATCATTTCAGGTGTTGAGCTGACTCTGGCTTTAGTGCTCCTGCTTGCCAGCTGTATTTATTATCTCAGTTTAGATCGTATCTTTGGTCTGATCATGTTAGTGATCTACGCAATTGCTTATCCATTTGCTTACAAGATTGCCCAGCTTGATACCACTGGCTGGTTAAGCCTCAGCATTGGAATTTTCGTAGTGGGATGGGTATTCCAGTTTGTGGGACATTTTTATGAAAAGAAAAAACCCGCTTTTACCGATGATATTATTGGTTTAGCCATCGGTCCTTTATTTGTTTTAGCTGAAATGGTGTTTATGCTCGGGTTTAGAAAAGAGCTGGAACAACGCATTCTAGAAAAAGCACGTAAACAACGTGCTGCAATGGATGTCAAAACCGTGAATATCTGACTGAAAAGACCCAATAAAAAAGCCAGTGTTGAATGCACTGGCTTTTTTTATATCGCGTTAGGATGGGTTGAGGTTTATGATTTGGGTGCCTGCTTTTCAGGAGTGGTGTTTTCGTGCATGCTTTCATGCATAGTGGCTTGCGGTGCGGTGGTGTTGGGTGCTGCAGTTGCAGCTTTGTGATCCATGTTCATCATCTGGTCTTTGTCCATCATTTTATGCTCTGCTTTTTTTTTCATGATTTGCTTTGTGTTTTGTAGCATGAGCAGTGGCAACACATTTACCCCCTTGATGATTTGGTCCCGTACCACCTGTCATGGTTGTACCTTTGGGGCAAGCAAATGCGGTCACGCTAAGCATGGAGAAGATTGTTGCTGTAAAGATTGTATTGATTTTTTTCATTGCTATTATTCTTTGGAAACAGGCATTAGTGCCTGTAGATAAACTAGATAAAATTGATCAGGCATGAAGTTGTAAGCTGGTTGTTGAAAAGCAAGAATTTATGGTGAAATTGTCGCCATATTTTTGCTTTTAAGCGAAAATTAAGCTGATGCTGTATCAAATGAAATGATAAAAAATCATTCAATTACTTACCCAAAAAAATAGCCTAAGTTAAATACCATAAGCTTACGAACCTTCATTTATAGACGTTGTATTGGGTATTTGATCAATCATCAAAGTGTTCATCTGGTTGGGAAAATTCAGTTCAGGAATCAGGCTAGTTTATAGTAAGCGTTTGCTCTTTGCTTCAATAAATTTGTGATCTGTGTAGAGGAAAAAGGAGATATAAGTGTATGTTGGGACTCAAGCAACTTGCCTAAACTACTTAAAAAGCGCCGATATGAAAAATCTAAAGAAATAAAAAAGCCAGCGTAATGCTGGCTTTTTTTGCTTCAACTTATACGTTAAAGCGGAAGTGCAGAACGTCACCGTCCTGAACCACGTAAGTCTTACCTTCTAGACGCCATTTACCCGCTTCTTTTGCACCAGCTTCGCCGTTGTATTGAACAAAGTCATCATAAGCAATACATTCAGCGCGGATAAAGCCTTTTTCAAAGTCAGTGTGAATCACACCCGCTGCTTGAGGGGCAGTTGCACCGACTTTTACAGTCCAGGCACGAACTTCCTGTACACCTGCAGTAAAGTAAGTCTGTAAGCCAAGCAAGCTGTAACCAGCACGGATTACAATGTTCAGACCTGGTTCTTCCATACCCATTGCTTCTAGGAATTCAGCACGGTCTTCATCTTCAAGCAAAGAAATCTCAGCTTCAATCTGGTTGCAAAGTGGAACCACAATCGCATTTTCTTCAGCAGCCAATTTTTTCACAGCGTCTAAATGCGGGTTGTTTTCAAAACCATCTTCAGCCACGTTGGCAATGTACATGGTTGGTTTTAAAGTCATTAAACCAAAACCACGTACCAGTTTGCGTTCGTCATCATCCAGGTCGGCTGCACGAGCAGGTTTACCTTCATCCAGTAAAGGCAAAATTTTGTCTAGAACAGCTTTAGTCGCAACTGCTTCTTTGTCGCCACCTTTGGCAGATTTGGCCAAACGTGTTGCTGCTTTAGTTACAGTTTCCAGGTCAGCCAGTGCAAGTTCTGTATTGATGGTGGCAATATCATCCAGCGGGTCAATTTTTCCGTTCACATGAATGACATTTTCATCTTCAAAACAGCGAACCACGTGGGCAATGGCATCAGTTTCACGGATGTTGGCAAGGAACTGGTTACCCAACCCTTCACCTTTAGATGCACCCGCAACAAGACCAGCAATATCAACGAATTCCATAGTCGTTGGAATGACACGTTGAGGCCCAACAATAGCAGTCAATTTATCTAAACGTGGATCAGGTACAGGCACGATACCGGTGTTTGGTTCAATGGTACAGAACGGGAAGTTTTCTGCAGCAATGGCAGCTTTAGTCAATGCATTGAAAAGTGTAGATTTACCAACGTTCGGCAAGCCGACAATACCGCAATTAAAACCCATGAAATGACTCACAACGTGTTATTTAAAAATTGCCGATGATTTTACATGAAAGCCATGACAAAGTCAGGTCATGGCTGGGTGCTTTGTTGAAAACTCATAAAATGGATAAGGATTTAAATTTTGCGTTTATCCAGTTGGCTGGAGATGGAATCGCCGGCGGCCTGAACCAGCATCACTAAAATTACCAGCACCACAATCACGGCCAGCATAATTTGCATGTCAAAACGCTGATAACCATAACGGTAGGCAATATCGCCCAAACCACCCGCGCCAATAGCTCCGGCAATAGCAGAAGAGTTGATCATGGTGACTAAGGTCACGGTAAATCCGGCCACAATGCCGGGTAGGGCTTCAGGCAGCAGTACATGCCAGATGATCTGTTTGCGGTTACAGCCTATTGCCTGAGCTGCTTCAATCAGGCCCTGATCGACTTCACGTAAACTGACTTCAGCAATACGGGCAAAGAAAGGTGTTGCTGCCAAGGTCAACGGTACTACCGCTGCCCATACCCCATAACTGGTGCCAACGATGAGTCGGGTCAATGGAATAAGAGCAACCATTAAAATCAGGAAGGGAATAGAGCGGGTAATGTTGACCACCCAACCCAGAGCCTGATTGATGCTTTTGGAAGGATAAATACCGTGTTCTGATGTGCTGACTAAAATGATAGCCATCGGCAGACCCATCAAGAATGCGACGATTGCTGACACACCGACCATCAATAAAGTATCAATCGTTCCGGTCAGTAATAAATCAATGAGCTGGTCGTGCATAGCCAATCACCTCAATCTGTGCAATGTACTGGTTTAATTTTTGTTGAAGCTGTTTTAGATCTGTATTGAGCTCAGGCACAGCCACAATAAAACTACCGACCAGATGGTTCTGAATAGTGTCGATGTGGCTTTGATATAAATGCACCGGTGTATCAAACTGGCCAAAAATATCTTTTAGATCTGGAGCGTGCTGAACATCAGAGGCATAACGCAGCTTTAAAATGCTATGTGAACTTTCGGCAATGACTTTTGGGCTGATGGCAAAAGGTAATTCCAGCTGTTCCAGATTCAAAAGTTCCTGGGTAATGTCCTGCTGTGGATTGGAAAAGACCGACCAGACTTCACCTGCTTCGACAATTTCACCGTGTTCAATCACTACCACCTGATCGCAAATTTCACGGATGACCTGCATTTCATGGGTAATTAGTACAATAGTAATGCCGAGTTTCTGATTAATTTCTTTCAGCAGGGACAACACCACCGATGTACTTTCCGGATCCAGGGCAGAAGTTGCTTCATCGCACAGCAGAATTTCCGGATGATGGACCAAGGCACGAGCAATCCCGACACGCTGTTTCTGTCCACCGGATAATTGTGAAGGGTAGTGCTGAGCTTTATCGCTGAGTCCGACCAGTTGCAGGACCTCATTGACACGAGTGTCAATCTCATCTTTTTGATAATTCGAGACTTTAAGCGGCAAGGCGACATTTTCCCACACCGTCTTGGCGGACATTAAATTAAAATGCTGGAAAATCATGCCGATGCGCTGACGCAGCTGGATCAGTTCAGAATGTTTCATTTCGGCCAGATCTTGCTGGTGAATGTGGATATGACCTTCACTGATCTGCTCTAGCCCATTTAAGGTACGCAATAATGATGATTTACCTGCACCACTCTTACCGATAATCCCGAAGATTTTACCTTCTGCAATGTCGAGGTTAATGTCTTTCAATGCATGAACCGGGCTACCTTGAACATCATAATATTTGTTTAGATTCCGGATTTTGATGTGGGGGATAGAGAAGTCCACCTTTGAACCAAAACTCACCATGGATATTCTCCTTATTTCCAGCCCGGGAACCAGAGTTTGGCACCAAAATCTGCATCCAAAGCCTGTTTCACTTTTGCCGAGTTCTGATAGATTTCAACAAATTTTTTCAGCTTGTCATTTTTATCCTGGTAGTCATCACGTACTGCAAACAAGATGGCGTAGCGTGTGTCAGTGTTAGAGTCAAATAACAGCGCTTGTTCAGGATCAGCCGTTTTCGCTAAACGTAAGTAATGCGGGTAGCCAAAAGCCAGATCGACATCATCAATGGCACGTGCAGTTTGTGGGCCTTCCACTTCGACAAACTGCAATTTTTTAGGATTGGTCACGATGTCTTTCAGACTAGATAAATAGTTTTCTGGGTCTTTGAGGGTGATCAGTTTTGCCTGTTGTAAAAGCAGTAGAGCACGTCCCTGATTCACCGGGTCATTTGGAACCACGACTTTAGCGCCATCTTTTAACTCATCAAAGCTTTTGATTTTCTTGGAATACAAACCGACATGCGTTGCTGCACCTTTGGCAAATGCCTTGATCTTGAAATCGGTTTCTTTCTTCGCATTATCTAAAAATGGTTGATGCTGGAAGAAATTGGCATCAATATCACCGTGATTCAGGGTAATGTTAGGTGTATTCCAGTCGGAAAATTCTACCAGTTTGACATTTACACCTTGCTGCTTGGCCTCGTTTGCTGCCACCTGTAAAGGCTTGGCAAAGGATGGACTAATGCCAATCACCAGTTCATCCGAAGCGGATTTCTTTTGTTGGTTCCATACCACCAGTCCAATAATGACGGCGGCAATAAACACCCCAATAATGCTGAATTTGGTTTTCGCTGTTTGTGCCATGTTGCACCTCAAAATTTATGCGGATTGTTTTTGATTTATGTGAGAGTTCGAAGTTGAGGCGGAGCTTTGACATCGAAATTGCTGAACAGGATGAGAAGCTGAAAGCTGATCTCCCTGCTGAAAGAGTTTGTGTCTTAAACTGCCGTGTTCATATGCGGTTTTATAACGACCGCGTTGTTGTAATTCAGGAATCACCCATTGAATAAAATCATGGTGCGATTCAGGAGCAACGGTGCGGGTCAGATTAAAACCATCAATCCCTGTTTCATCCATCAGCTGAATCAGTTTTTCTGCTACGGTTGCACCACTGCCGACAATTAAGGGATAACGTCCACCGAGAACATGCTGGGCTTTTAAATCATTTTTAGTGATTTTCTGTTCTTTAAACTTATTGTTCACCGAAGCAATGCTGTTGGTTTTCTGGTAAGGAATGGCTTCATCATCGGCAAATTTAGACAAATCCATACCGACTGAACTGGAGAAGTGAGCAAGACCCGCTTCAGGGCTGGCATAGGCAATATATTCATCCAGTTTTTGCTGAGCCAATTGATCAGTTTCAGCAGTCACAACGGTAATGCCGACAAAGATTTTAATTGCTTCAGGATCGCGTCCTTGTTCGGTGGCTTGCTGGCGAATTTGATCGACCTGTTTTTTTATTTTCTCGGGTTGATCACCACCAATGAACATGCCTTCTGCATGCTGGGTGGCAAAAGCCAGACCACGAGGTGAGGCACCCGCCTGGAATAAAACCGGGGTACGTTGAATCGATGGTGAAACCTGAAACACGCCCTGGCTTTGATAAAACTGGCCATGATGCTGAACCGGATGAACTTTGGCTGGATTGGTAAAAATACGATTTTGCTTGTCTTTTAAGATGGCATCATTTTCCCAGGAACCTTCCCAGAATTTATAGCAAAGCTGTAAAAACTCTTCGGCTTGCTCATAACGCAAGTCATGATCTTTCAAGCCTTTTTCACCAATTAATCGCTGTGCGCTGTCTAAGTAACCGGTGACAATATTCCAGCCGATACGACCCTGGGTCAAATGATCTAGACTGGCAAAACGGCGGGCAAACTGATAAGGCGATTCATAACTTAAATTTACCGTAATGCCAAAACCTAGATTTTTTGTCACCGCAGCCATCGCTGAAACCAAGGTGCTTGGATCATGGCTCGGTAGCTGAATCGACTCTTTTAAAGTCAGGTTAATGCCATTTTGATAGACATCATAAACCCCGGTAATATCGGCAATGAACAAGCCATCAAACAGGCCTTGTTCCAAAGTTTGAGCCAAATCCGTCCAGTAACTGAGTTCATTAAAACGATGCGATTCATCCCGTGGATGGGTCCATAAACCGTGGTTGATATGACCGACACAGTTCATATCAAAAGCATTGAGCAAGATTTTCTTTGCTGTCTTTGGTGTTGAGGTCGTTGTCATTACAATGTTCCCCGACGCGGTGGCAATATACCGTTTAACACATGATTAGCAATGAAATAATATTTCCATCGCGCCGCATCATGTAGGGTATGTACGCGAGCATTGCGCCAAAAGCGGTCCAGACCATCTTCCCGTTGACTGCCCCGACTACCTGCAAGTTCAATCAGTTTTGACGATGCTTTTAAGGCTGTTTCAGTACTGTGCGCACGAACTTTGGCAACATCGAGAGAGGCTTTGGCAATATTTTCTGCTGTAGGTGCAGGTATGGCCGCATCAATAGAACGCGCTGCCTGTTTCAGTAACACTTCAGAAGCACGCACATCGGCAACAATGCGACCCAATTCAAACAGCGTCAGTGGATCATCAGTGGCTTTGTCGACACCTGAATCAATCCATGGACGCGCTTGACGCACACGGTTTAAGGTTTCTTCAAATGCGGCACGGGCTATTCCGGTTTCAATAGAAGCATGCATCAATTGCGCAAACGGACCAGAAATGGTCGGTGTGGAGTAGGCAGGATCAAACGGCACTACATCTTCAGCCAGTATCTGCACATTGTTGAATTTCACTGTGCCACTTCCGGTCGTGCGTTGCCCAAACCCGCTCCAGTCATCAATTAAAGTTAGGCCTTCGCTATGACGTGGCACAAAAGCCAGAAACTGTTGATCCTGTTCATCGACCACCAGTGTTGGAATTCGATGAGCAAATAAACTGCCGGTGCAATAGAACTTTTCACCATTAATCACATAACCTGCCGCATTTTTTCGGATAGCTGTTTGGCGTTGAGCCGCAGTCTTGGTTTTAAACTCTGCTAGAGCATTGCCAAAGCGGGCACCTTTTAAAACTTCGGCATAGAACTTCTGTTTTTGTTGTTCAGTTCCGTTATTACGCAGGATTTCCAGTCCATAAAAATGGTTTTGCGGAATTTGGCCAATCGAACCATCGACACCACTCATTAAGGCAATCACTTGCGCCACGGTATAGCTGGACACTTCCGCGCCACCATATTGCTTGGGTACGGTAATGGCCCATAACCCAGACTGGCTATAGGCTTCAATTTCTTCAAAAGGCAGAATCCGCTCGGCATCGCGCTGAACAGCTCCTGCTTTGAATTGTTCAGCTAAATTGTGTGCGATTTCCAGCGCTTCTGCATCAGATTGAATAATATGCGCGTGCGCCAGCTGCTCGACGTTAAATGGAATAATATTTTGATATGAAGTCATGAGCGGTATCCTTAAATCCAGGCGTGGCGGGCAGGGAGTTTATGATTCAGGTAATAATCCCCAAGTGCATGCAATTTCCAGCGCACCGGATCATGCAGGGTATGCACACGGGCATTGCGCCAGTGCTGATCCAGGTTGTGTTGACTGAGACTGGAACGGCTACCGCCAAGTTCCAGTAACTTTTCCGAGATATGCAGTGCAGCATCATTGGCATAGATTTTTGCTTCTGCCACAAGAATCGAGGCTTTAGCCGCCTGTTCATCCGTTACGGCATCGAGTTGGTCCAACTCATCTAAATACTCAGCTGCTTCATCGAGTAGTAAAATGGCAGCATCTAGCAGTACTGAAGATTTGCCAACTTCCTGCAAGGTGTAATGTTCGAAACTGGCTTTTTCCACATGTGCATCGACAATCGGACGTGCTTTCTGTACGGCTGTAACGGTATCGGCAAATGCTGCTTCAGCAATGCCGACATCAATTGCAACTTGTAATAATTGTGAATAAGCACCGCGGTAATTGGGTTGACTGGAAAGTAGGCGTTCATCAAAAATCAGTAAAGGATCAACTTCAACATGCTCGAGTCTGACCGTGCCACTTGAGGTGGTACGCTGACCAAAACCATTCCAGTTATCAATAACTTCAACACCGGCAGCTTCACGATTCACAATGGTTAAAACCACATGACCTTCTGGATGAATGGCTTTAATCGCCAGCCAGTGAGCAAAACTGCTACCAGTGGAATAAAACTTTTCACCCTCTACAAAGTAATGACCATCTTCAAGGGTTAACAGCGTAGTTAAGGTTTTACTGTCTTTGGTATGACGTTCCGGGCCACCATTGGCCAAGCGTTTGCCTTGTAAAATTTCTTGATAAATAAACTGTTTTTGTTGATCCGTTCCCATAATCTGGATCATATTCAATAAGGCAATCTGGTTTTGCGGAATTTGTCCCACGCTGGAATCAGCTTTATTGAGAATACGAAATACATGTGCCAAAGTTTTATTAGAAACGAATGCACCGCCAAATTGTTTTGGAATTCGAATGCCACCCAAGCCTTTCTGACTGAATAAATCAATTTCTGCAAAAGGCAATAAGCGTTGTTGATCGCGGTCATTGCGACCTTCCAATGCAAAATCTGCGACGTGATAAGCAGCATGAATGGCTTCATGATCATTTTCAATTACATGAACATTTTCTGAAATTAAACGAGACATAATGACACCTTAAATCGATATCAAAACGCTACAAGTAATTAAATTTAAAATTAAGCAATTGCTTGTGCAAAGCTTATGAAAAATCTTATTTAAGATAAAAAATGCTAGATTATGATTAAATTTGAATAAGTTAAATGTTTAAAAATCAAAAAAATATTTTTTTTGAAAGAACTTCGTGCAGGACTAACAAGCGCAGGTTATCTACTTTGAAGATAATCAAGAGAAAAAAACATATAAAAATAAAGGGAGATGATCCAGTCCTTAGGTATACGATTTTGAATAAAAAGTGCATTGTAATTCCGGGACAGGGTGACTAAAGTATCCGACTGAATTAGATGGTTTTGACTTGGCAGAACTAAAAAAATAAACGCGGAGTTTTTATGCGAATTTTATACCAGTTTCCTTTATCTCATTTTTGTGAAAAAGCGCGCTGGTTGCTCGACTATAAAGAGCTGGATTATGTGGCTCATAATCTGATTCCTGGAGTGCATCGTGCATTTGCCCAATTAAAAACCGGACAAAACCGTTTACCGATTTTACGCGACCAAGAACACTGGATTGCGGACTCGACTGAAATTGCCTTATATCTGGATGATGTATATCCAGAACATTCTTTATTGCGAGATGATCCGCAGCAACGTCAACTGGCTTTGGAAATCAATGGTCTTGCTACCGAACTGGGTAGACATGTGCGCCGTTGGGGACTTGCCCATACCTTGTCAGAAAGTGAAGAATCTTTAGATATCTTAATTGGTGAAAAGGGTTATTTACGTCAATTTGAAAAATATTCCAAACCGATTATCAAGGCCTTGCTTTCTAAAGGCTATCAATTGAATGCAGACAAGGTAGCTGAATCTAAATTGCAGATGGATAACATCATCCAAAATTTAAATGAAAGATTGATTGCAAATCATGGACGTTATTTTGTCGGCGAACGTCTCGGTCTTGCGGATATCGCGGTCTGTTCGATGCTTGCACCAATTCTGGAAATTCCGGGTACACCTTGGGAAAAAGAGCAGGGTGAAACCTTATCTGAAGAATTTCGTCAATATAAAAAGCATTTAATGACATTACCTTTGGGCCAATATGTGCTGCGCATATATCAAACTGAACGTAATGCACGTGTCGATTGGCGTGGAGTTTAAAAGGAATGCATAAAAATATGCGCTCTAAAGCGCGTATTTTGCAAAGCAAATGCCTTTACGCAAAAATGACTTAACCAAAGACGATCGGTTGATCGAGTTCTAAACCTGGTGTGGATGTCGGTAGCGATGTTGCATCGTAATTCGGTTGTGTACTGGTACTCAAAATTTCAGGAAGTGAGCCTGTAAGACCCGGAGCAGTATTGCTTAAATCGATATTGCCTAAACTGCTGTTGCCTTGGAATAAATCAGACAGGTTAGGTAAGGGGGTTGGGGTGTCGCCAATGAGCTGTCCATCTGTAATCGTATCCAGATTAAAGTCGCCGCCCAATAGGCCACTCAATAAATTGATAATTTAAGGAATACTAAAACTGCCACTATTTGATTGAGTTAAACTGTTCATCAGATTTTAAATATTTAAACTTGAAGTATTTGAACCAGAAAATTGAGTTAATAAAGTACTGAGGTTTGTTGTACTCAGTTTACTGCCAGAGAGAAGGTTATTTAATAATGAGCTTACGGAAGGTTGAGTGAGGCAGCCAATTAGATGAGTAATAAGATTGGTGAGAGTGCCTAATGTACTTTCACCGAGAAAATCACTTTAAGCTTTTAGTTTGCGTTTCAGCGGTTAAGACAGGACTTACTTTAGTTTTTATTAAGCTTAAAAGTTGAAAAGCCATGACCATTCCTTGTGTATAAATGATTTTTAAAAATGCCTATTTTTTGTTTTATTAGAGCGTTTCTCTTTTAATCTATTTCTATACAGTTTTAAAAGATGAGCATTCATCGTAGGTTGGATACTCAGACAAGTAAGCCTGTAGAAAGCTGATTTTTAAAATTAACCAATTGAAAAATATATTTTTAATTAAAAATTTATCGGTCGTTTTTTGTACTTAAATGACCAGTGGTAATTTAGGTAGCAATCAAAAAATTCTTTATCACTAAGCAAGCTTTTGGAAAATATTTTCAGGATATTAAAATTTTGTGAAAAATAAGTAATTATTGTATAACTGAGATAACTGTAATATTTTGCTTAGCTAGTGATTATTGAAAAGAGTATAAAATGGAACTAGATCGTTTCGATAAACAGATCCTTGAAATATTGAGTCATGAAGATGTCAACTTAAATGAGCTGTCAGAGCGCATTAACCTTTCAGTAAGTTCTGTGCATCGACGGATCAAGCATTTAATTGAAGCCAATATCATGACTCATTTAAAGCGTGATATTAACTATGCCAAGTTGGGTTTTAGCTTGCATGTTTTATTGCAAGTTTCTTTGAATAAACATGATACCGATACCTTTGCCAAATTTTTAGAGGAACTGGAAAGTATTCCTGAAGTCATTAATGCCTTTTTAGTTACTGGACAATCTGCTGATTTTATTGTCGAAGTGGTGGCTAAAGATATGGAAAATTATAGTGAAATTCTTTTAAAGCGGATTGGTAAAATTGAGCATGTAGTAGCATTGCATTCCAGCTTTGTGATTAAAGAATACAAGGTGTTGAACTGTAGTGGTTTACTTAACCGGGTTTGAGTTGAGTATTTATCTTATTGCTATGTTTGTCTGGCAGTGATGTGCATGCAAAATCCTTTAAAAACCATAAAAAAACGCACCATCAGGTGCGTTTTTAAATTCAGCTTGCGTATGCTGTATTAGTTTTCTAGTTGCTCTAATACTTCATCTGAGAATTCAACGTTAGTATAAACATTTTGAACATCATCAAGATCTTCAAGCATATCAATCATTTTCATGATTTTTTTCGCTTGGTCGATATCTGTGATTTCAGCTTTGGTTGATGGGTTCATTACAACTTCAGCGTTGTCAGATTTAAGACCGGCAGCAGTCAAGGCATCCTGAACTTCACCGAAAGCTTCTGGCGTGGTAATGACCACGATTTCATCTTCTGAAATTTCGATGTCTTCTGCACCCGCTTCTAAAGCCACATCCATAATCTGGTCTTCTAAAGAAACATCTTCAAAAGTGATTTCACCACGTTTAGTGAACAGGAATGCAACAGAGCCATTGGTACCCAAGTTACCATCTGTTTTTGAGAAACAGTGACGAACGTCAGGGACAGTACGGTTTAAGTTGTCAGTCATTGTTTCAACAATAACAGCAACACCACCCACGCCATAACCTTCGTAAGTCACTTCTTTTAAATCATCATTATCTTCACCGCCAGCACCACGTTGAATGGCACGGTTAATCACATCACGTGTCATGTTTACAGATAATGCTTTTTCGACAACAGCACGTAGACGGGGGTTACTTCCCGCATCTGGACCGCCGAGTTTTGCAGCTGTGGTTAATTCACGAATGTATTTGGTAAAAACTTTACCACGGCTAGCATCTTGTTTTGCTTTACGATGCTTGATATTGGCCCACTTGGAATGACCCGCCATGCGAAATATGCTCCTTATAGATTGGCTTTATGCCTAATCGAATCTGTCAAATTCTACCATAAGCCCTTTTTTCTTAGAAAGGGCTAGGTTTTGAGTTTTTAAACAAATGCCAGTTAGTTTTTATTTTCGGCAATGTTTTTAGGTTCTGGAATAATAATATCCAATCCAACCTTTTCTTTGTAGAGCTGTTTTAACAAAGCCAGGTCGTGATTAATTTCTGTTGGATAAATTTTCCCTAAAATTCCACCTTGCTTGGTCTGGGAATTGGCATACATTAAAACAATAGGTACACCTGCGGCTTTGGCAATGTGCCAAAAACCTGTACGAATAGGTTTTCTGGCTTCACCTGTTTTGGCACGGGTCGCTTCAGGAGCAATCACCAGATTAAATTTTTCATTCTGCTGAAAATGCTCGACCATAAGCGAAACAATATCCTTATTTGCTTTTCGATCGACAGCAATTCCTCCGATAGCCTCTAATAAAGGTTTCATGGGACCTTTAAATAATTCTTTTTTAATCAGGGTATGAATTTTTATATCATAAATCTGGAATAGTGCCAGTGAAAGCACTGCATCCATCATAGAAGTGTGTTCAAACCCAACAATGACCTGTTTATTTTCAAGTACATCTGGTTCAACATGATAGTTCCATCCTGCAAGCTTAAATGCAGATTCACCAATAAATTTTTTTAACATGGATGTAGGGGATATTTGACAATACGAAAGGAGGCTAATTTCTGCCTGTTCGAATTTATAGTCAAGTGTTGATGCGTTAAAAATAATCAAATAAATACACTATACATAGCTTTTAGAAATGCTGTCATTAATTGGTTTTATATATAAACCAGTACTAATAAAGACTTAAAAAATAT
>NZ_DJDC01000060.1:22425-22734 GCF_002430855.1 Acinetobacter sp. UBA5934
TAATTGTGGCTATTCAGATGAAAAAATACCTATTAGACTTTTGTCGAAGATAAAATTTTTTAAGCACCTGTCCTTTTTCGGCATTTGTTTAATGAGGATTGAAAAGAATGATGTATGTTTCGACTTTTCTATTAGCGGTTTGCTTGTTTATGCTCGTTGTTGTATGGTCTTTAATCGAAATTCGCATTGAAGAGCAAAAAGAACGCAGTCTTTAGTTTTAATCTGTAGTCCTCGATTAAATAATTTTATTATTTAGGTTTTAAGAATACTGATTTAAAATCTAAATAAAAATTAAAATAAGAGTTTTTA
>NZ_DJDC01000102.1:0-1250 GCF_002430855.1 Acinetobacter sp. UBA5934
CATTGCTTTTTCAGCAGCGTACTGCGCAACGTTACCAGAACCAGAGATTGTTACCACTTTATCTTTAAAGCTTTCGCCACGAGTTTTCAGCATTTCTTCAGCGAAATACACTGTACCATAACCAGTTGCTTCTGGACGAGCTAGAGAACCACCGAAAGTCAGGCCTTTACCAGTGAATACACATGAAGTGTCATTGCTGAGTTTTTTCATCATACCCGCCATATAACCTACTTCACGGCCACCCACACCGATATCACCCGCTGGGATATCTGTATTAGAACCAAGATGACGATATAGCTCGATGATTAACGCTTGGCAGAAACGCATGATTTCGCCTTCAGACTTACCTTTAGGGTCGAAGTCTGAACCACCTTTACCACCGCCCATTGGCAATGTAGTCAAAGCATTTTTGAAAGTTTGTTCAAAGCCTAGGAATTTCAGAATTGAAAGGTTCACTGAAGGATGGAAACGCATCCCCCCTTTAAATGGACCAATCGCTGAGTTGTACTGTACACGGAAAGCACGGTTAACTTGAGTTTGGCCTTTGTCATCTACCCATGAAACACGGAACTGAATCGCACGTTCAGGTTCTACCAGACGTTCAAGTAATCCATGATCAGCATATTCTGGATTCTTTTCAATGAATGGCCAAAGGCTGGTCATCACTTCTTCTACAGCTTGTAGAAACTCTGGTTGATGTTGGTCACGTGATTTAACGTAGTCTAGGAAGTCGTTAAGGCTGTTATATTTCAACACTTAATCCTCAGCAGAAATGGATCAAAATCGGTCAATATTTCAATCAATGATATATTTTGGCGCAAAACATTAAATATCACTTGCACCTATTCAGCAATAGTTTTTTAAAAAAAACTTCAATTATCTTTAAAGAACATATATTTAAATTAATCATTCAGTCATTTTAGTTATATATTAAATAACTTTTAGCTATATTTTAATGTCATATTTTGCTCATATTTAATGCACTCTTGGTACCATTTTCGAGCACAGGAATTCTATCTAAAAACATGCTAGTATTGCTCTCCAGCAAATTGTTCCATGCTGCTTGCCCAGCAATCCCGGTTATTCATGAACACGCAAATTACCTTAATTCAAAAAATTGACGCCCTGCTGCCGCAAACCCAATGTGGACTTTGCGGCCATCGAGATGGATGTTTGCCCTATGCAAAATCCATTGCCGAAGGTGAGGAAGCCAATAAATGTGTACCAGGCGGACAGCCGGTTGCCGATGC
>NZ_DJDC01000102.1:1417-5821 GCF_002430855.1 Acinetobacter sp. UBA5934
GCTGGATCGACCGCAACTGCAAGCAGAAGAAAGTGTCTGGCCAATTCAGAGTGATGGCCGGCCGCAGCGCATGAAAGCCATTATTCGTGAAGATGAATGTATTGGCTGTACCAAATGTATTAGTGCCTGTCCGGTCGATGCGATTATTGGCTCAGGTAAACTCATGCATAGTATTTTGACTGACCTGTGTACCGGTTGCGAACTGTGCATTTCCCCGTGTCCTGTCGACTGTATTGATCTGGTGGAAGATCACCACAGCCTCCCTTCAGAAGAGATGCGCATTGCTGAACAAACCGACCTGCGCAATCGTTATTACGCTCATATTCAACGGGAAGAAAAACGACGCATCAACCGTAAGGGTCCGGTGGTCCGTGCCAATATTGATACTGCCTTATTTGCCCAATTTTCCGCGCAAAGTGATCAGGTTCCAGAAATTCAGGTTGTGGAAAAAACAGCTAAACCTGTTGTGAGCCACGATGCAGCAACCACTATTCAGCTAGCAAAAATTCGTACTCAAATCAAAAAGTTAGAAAAACAGCTCAGTGTTCGGGAAGATCCGCAAAAACGTGCCGTGCTGGATGATTTGCAACAGCAGTTGACTGCTTTGGGAGCCTCATGATGGCGGTTAAAAACATGACCAAAAAGCAGATTCAGATTTTTTTTGAACGCTTACGTGAGCAAAGACCTAGCCCTAAAACCGAACTGAATTACAGCAATCCTTTTGAGCTTTTGGTGGCCGTTACCCTTTCAGCTCAAGCCACTGATGTCAGCGTGAATAAAGCCACTGACAAGCTGTTTCCGGTGGCCAATACACCGGAAGCTATTTATGCTTTAGGCGTGGAAGGGTTAAAAGAATATATCAAGACCATCGGTTTATATAACGCCAAAGCCGAGAACGTGATTAAAGCCTGCAAAATACTGATAGAAAAACACAACAGTATAGTGCCTAACAATCGGGCTGAGCTGGAAGCATTGCCGGGTGTTGGACGTAAAACTGCTAATGTGGTGCTGAATACCGCCTTCGGCCATCCCACTATGGCAGTCGATACGCATATCTTTCGTGTAGGTAATCGCACTGGTCTGGCTATTGGCAAAAATGTGCTGGAAGTTGAACATCGGCTGGTGAAAGTCATTCCAAAGGAATTTATAGTCGATGCCCATCATTGGCTGATCCTACACGGTCGTTATACCTGTATTGCCCGTAAGCCTAAATGTCACGAATGTGTGGTAGCAGATGTCTGCAACTGGCCAGACCGTTTTGAATTTGGTGCTGCACGTAGCATTGCAGTCAAAAACATTGAAGCTGAACTTTAAGTTCAACTTTTTTGATGGATAAACAGTTTATTTATTTTTTTCTTGTTCAGCTTTTTCTTGCTCACGTTTTTGTTGTTCGTGTTGCGCCTGTAACTTCGGATGTAATTGACGCTGCAGTGTTTTAGCTGCACTTTCTGCGCGCTCTTGTTGGCGAATTTTGCTCAGCATTTTAAAACTCAAATAGAACAACGCCACCAAAATGACCAGAAACAACAACATTAAAAACAAAACACCCATTTTCACAGTGGTCGTTCCCATCAGTAAGATAAATAAAAAGAGCCCTAATATGACTTAGGACTCTTTTAATGTCAAAACATTCACTGCGAAGGCAGATGAATTATTTTGATTGATCTAGAATGGCGAACAAATCAGTTTGAACTTCTTCAATTGGACGAAGACCATTCAACTTGTCATAAGTCGGTGCATTTTCACCTGATGCTGCACGGCCTTGGTAGAAACCTACCAATTGCTCAGTTTCAGTGTGGTATGAACCTAAACGTTTACGAATGGTTTCTTCCTGGTCATCAGGACGTTGAACCAGCTCTTCACCCGTTTCATCATCTTTACCTTCCACTTTAGGCGGATTGTAAACCACGTGATAAACACGGCCAGAAGCCGGGTGCTGACGGCGACCAGAAAGACGTTTCACAATTTCTTCGTCTGGAACATCAATTTCAATCACGTGATCAATGCTGATGCCTTCATTTTCCAAAGCTTCTGCTTGCGGAATCGTGCGAGGGAAACCATCAAAGATGCAACCGTTTACACAATCAGGCTGAGCAATACGTTCTTTCACAAGACCGATGATAAGCTCGTCTGATACCAGACCGCCGCTTTCCATCACGCTTTTAGCTTTAAGACCTAATTCAGTACCTTCACGAATTGCAGCACGGAGCATATCACCGGTTGAAATTTGTGGGACATTGTAGCGCTTACAGATCAACTGAGCTTGTGTACCTTTACCTGCTCCAGGTGGTCCGAGTAATATAATGCGCATAAAAAAACATCCTCATTTAACAAATATATGTGATGCGTTTGCATGACAAATCTAGCTATTTGTCATGTAGTCCAGCATCTAATTATAAGAAAGCCACAAACAAATGTATTGTACCCGCTATAAATCCGGTTACGCCACCCAAGACAATCAGAATCCATTCATCTTCCTGAAAGGCAGGACGCAATAAATTCTGAAACTCTCTTGGCGTCAACTCGCGAATACGGTCTCTAAACATTTGATAGATTTTCTGTGCACGGCTCGCATTAAAGGCCGGGTCGCATACAGGCACCATCGTAATTTCAATCGAGCGATCGATCAAGTCCGTCTTGAGTTTTGCATACTCTTTTGGACCTAAAGACAGCTGCAAAGAGGTCCGAACAACCGGGGTTTCCATAATTTCATTAATATGGCGTTTAACGATACGGCGAGTTTTATCTTTCTTCCCGCCATACATCATCTCAGTCATGATGGATTTTAACGTAATTAGGTCTTCTGTGACCACTCGCGCAAAAACATCGGAGACTTCATCCTGGCGTTTCATAAACGCACCCTGAATATTATAGGTGCCAATACGCGGAATCACCGGTTTGAGCCATGGAAACTTGCGACTGTCAGTGCGTGCAAAAAACTGTGGATAGCGTATATAGTGCGGTTCAAGCGGATTAAATACCATCCAGATCGCAATCCAGTTGGTCAGAAAGCCCCAAACCGCTGCCCAAAAAGGAACTGTCCAGTGCCAAGGCACCACAAACCAGACAACCATCTGGAATATACCAAAGAACATCCCGATTAAAGCACTAATATGCCAAATAAAGTTGATTTCTTTTTGACCTACCTTAAGAAACATATTGACCATTAAACGGCGATCACCTTCCATCTGGCGAACCACCATTTCACGCATATCCACAAGTGACTCGACGTTCATGGTCAGCTCAGTCACTAATTCTCTTAAAATACCCGGCAGCTGTTTATGTGCTTGAGAATAAATACGGCGTTTAATGGAATAAGGCAAGTTTTCCCAAAGCACCGCATTACGGTCAATCATCATTTCATCAATCAGGTGTTCAAGTTCAAAACCGACCTGCTCACCAATGACCCGTGCCATATCTTCTGGATCCATGGCATCTAGAAATTCACGCAATGAACCCAATTTTGACAAGGTATTATCTGTAATAATTCCAGAAATGCGACCGGCTTTACGTGGCACAATCCCCTGCCAACCGACAGGGAGAGGTCCTAAATGAAATCCCCAGAACGTCAAGGGATAAAAGACCATTTTCAGCGCCATCCACACATGCGCCCAAGTTACAAAAGCTGTCACAGGAATGATGCTAAGTACTGCCCAGAAATCAGGGCGATTCAAGAAGGTTTGCCACAATTCGTTGACGTACTCAAACATGCACGATATCCATATTTAATTTTTTAATCACAAAATACTTAATTATAAAAGCTCACTATTTTCACTATAAACCGACACTTAGAGTATAGGAAAATTGTAGCATGGGCTCTGTTTCTGCAACCACATTGCCATTCTGATCTTCCATTTTTTCACCAGCGCCAATCCCAATACTAAAACTGCTAATCCGCTCTTTACTCAGCAAGACATAAGCTAAATCTATACCTGCACCCAGTCTTGCTTCATATTCATTATCAATTTTTTTACTTTCCAGATGCCCTGCATAAACACCCACATAGTAACCATTTTTATCTTTTCCGGTGAGATAGTAAGGATAACGAAACCCGACCTGACCACCGGCATTATAGTCATCATTATAAAATACGCCTGCTTTAGCATAAGCGATGCCATAAGGATTCACCCATTCTGCATTCAAATGCAGAAGTTTTTTGGTAAATCCAGCGCCCACATTCCATGGTTGAGCACTGTCTGATGTCAATTTCGCTTCAGGTGAATATGGATTGTCTTGTGCATGCGCAATGTTTGCCAGCGCAAAAAAAGCCAGCAAAGGATATAATTTTGTGATTATTTTCATCGTTGTCCCTAAATTTTATTTTTTGAAACAGTCCTTTTTTTGAATTTTGACTTTAGCAGAATTATCAGAACTCTTATATACTTCACTTTACAATTTTAATGT
>NZ_DJDC01000064.1:0-6188 GCF_002430855.1 Acinetobacter sp. UBA5934
GATAATTCAGCGTATATCAATTAGTGGTGAGAATGATGATACGATGAATGAACATGTGGAAGCACAGAAATTAGCACCGAACCGCACACTTGATTTTAATAATATTGTAGCTAGTTGCAAAACACCGAAACAATGTGATGCTTCTCATGGCTCACAATTTCTCCCCTTGACACCTATAATGAGTGAATGTGAACTTGAACTCAAGTTTAAACTTAGTGGTCGAGTTGAAGGCTTAACTCAACGAGCAATAGACTCAATTAGAGTTTTAAATCTGGGTGATAATGAACAAAATAATAAAGCGCTGATTGAAAAACGGAAGTATCTTTCAGAGAGCTTATTATGGACAAATGGTATAGATCCACATGAAGGCTTAGAAGATGATGATTTGTTAAAAATTGTCATAAATGATTTACTTACTCCCAAGCATGGTAAGTTGGAAGCCTTTGCACCAGTAGTAGCAAATATACTTAAGGATTGGATGAAGACATAAAGCATTTAGGTAAATATTTACAAATAATTTACTAATTTATATCGCTGATTGTAAGGGTATAGATTGGGTCAAGTCATTTAATGCTTATTGTTCGAAATCTGCTACAATTGCGCCAATTTTAAGTTATCACTTCACTGGTTTGATACACATTTAAAAGTGTGTACAAAACTGTGTACATATTGAAGATTTCCCTTATGTTTAAAGATCAATTAGCCAGAGAAGTAGCGACTCGAAGAACTTTTGCTATTATTTCCCACCCCGATGCTGGTAAAACCACCATGACAGAAAAACTGCTGTTATGGGGTAAGGCAATTCAGGTTGCAGGGATGGTCAAAAGCCGTAAGTCAGATCGTGCTGCAACGTCTGACTGGATGGAAATGGAAAAAGAACGTGGTATTTCGATTACCACTTCTGTGATGCAATTCCCTTATAAAAATCATGTGATTAATCTGTTAGATACTCCGGGGCATGAAGATTTCTCGGAAGATACCTACCGTACCTTGACTGCCGTTGACTCTGCATTAATGGTCATTGACGGTGCAAAAGGGGTCGAAGAACGGACCATTAAATTAATGGAAGTGTGTCGTATGCGCGACACCCCGATTATCTCTTTCGTTAACAAAATGGACCGCGAAATCCGTGAGCCATTAGAACTCCTTGATGAAATTGAAAGTGTTCTGAAAATTCGCTGTGTACCGCTTACCTGGCCAATGGGTACAGGCCGTGATTTTGCCGGCGTGTATAACATCCTCGAAGAAAAATTCTATGTTTATAAAGCCGGTTTTGGATCGACCATTACCGAGATTGAAATCCGTGATGGCTATGACCATGCTGACTTGCGTGAAAAAGTGGGTGAGCTGGCATTTGCTGCTTTCGAAGAGTCTTTGGAACTGGTGCAGATGGCCAATGATCCATTAGATCAGGAAGAATTCCTGGCGGGTCGTCAAACACCGGTACTGTTCGGTACCGCATTGGGTAACTTTGCAGTCGATCATGTCTTGAATGCTTTTATTCAATGGGCACCAAAACCGAAAGCGCATCCTACCCATGAACGTGCGGTAGAAGCGACTGAAGAGGGCTTTACCGGTTTTGTTTTCAAAATTCAGGCTAATATGGATCCAAAACACCGTGACCGTATTGCATTCATGCGTATCTGTTCGGGTAAGTATGAAAAAGGCTTGAAAATGAATCATGTTCGTTTAGGGAAGGATGTACGGATCAGTGATGCCTTGACCTTCCTGGCGGGTGAGCGCGAGCAGCTGGAAGAAGCATGGCCTGGGGATATCATTGGTTTGCATAACCACGGTACCATCCAGATTGGCGATACCTTTACTTCAGGTGAAAACCTGCATTTCACCGGTATTCCACACTTCGCACCGGAAATGTTCCGCCGTGTACGTTTAAAAGATCCTTTGAAATCTAAACAGTTGCAAAAGGGTTTAAAAGAACTTTCAGAAGAAGGTGCTACTCAGGTATTCATGCCACAAGTTAACAATGATCTAATCGTGGGCGCAGTCGGTGTGCTACAGTTTGATGTGGTGGCGTATCGTCTGAAAGAAGAATACAAGGTTGATTGTGTTTACGAGCCTGTGAACATCAATACCGTACGTTGGGTTTCATGTGATGATGAAAAGAAATTCAACGAATTCAAGAAAAAGGCACATGATCAGTTATCCTTAGATGGTGGTGGTCATTTGACTTATCTGGCGCCAAGTCGTGTGAATTTGCAATTGATGCAAGAGCGTTATCCGGATATCCAGTTCCGTGCGACACGCGAGCACTAAAATAACCAAAAATAAAACAGCTTCTTTATGAAGCTGTTTTATTAAAATCCTTCAGATAAATGAATTACTAAAGAAGAAGAGTAGTGAGCATGAACGGGAAAATAGGAGCTGCATCCGTAATCGCCATTGGTCTGATGCTCAGTGCCTGTGATGCTTCAAAACAAGACTCCAAACAACAAGATCAAGAGCAGTCGCCCGCTTCGGTCATTAAAATCGAGAAGGCTGATGTGTTGCCGTATTTAAATATTCAGGAACAAGAGGCAAAAATTGCCTTGCCTTTTTGTGAAACCAAGAACTGTATTGACCTGAGTATTCAAACGGTACATACCGAAGATGCCTGGTTAAATGACTGGATTGCCAAGAGTCAAGCCAAAGTCATTCAGGATCAGATTGGACTCAAACAGGAGATGAGTCTGCAACAGGCCATTAATGCCTATGTGAAAAAGTCTGATGCCTGGCAGGATGAATTTTCCAAAAATAAACCCTATGAATTGGCCATGTATACCCGAATTGCCTATCAGCGTAATCAATATGTGTTGATGCAGTTAGGGGTAGATACCAACCAAGAAGGGATTAAAGTTAAAGAACGTTATTACTTTTTTGTGGCAGATCGTAAAAAACAGAAAGCTGTGACTGTATTGGATGTGATTGATTTGAAACAGCAAAGTGTAATGAATGATATTGTGCAGCAGGCCTATCAAAAATGGTTAAAGCAGCAAAAGGCTGAAGTGAAGCAGAAAGCGCCGAAAAAACTGTATTGGGGGCAGGCAGACTGGTTCTTTGATCAGGAAGGGATTGGTTTACATTATCGTACCCATGAAATTGTGAAAGATGGCGCTCAGCTGGATATTTATTTAACTCAGGCGCAAACTCAACAGGTATTGAAAGCTGACGCGTATCAGCATATGTTTTAGTCATCCGGAAAAAATACAGACATCAAGTAAACCTCCATTTACCAAATTTAAGTTTATAGGTCAGATGATGCTAAAAAATAAAACGATATTTACCCTCAGTCTTATTGCTACAGCAATTGCATTAACGGCATGCCAACCTAAACAGCCTGAGCCTAAAGAGGACAAGGCGACCCACTCCCAAGCTGCTCAAGCTGAAGTTTTAAAATTGGCTGGAGACACTGAAAAGTTAACTTTAAATTTGCCTGAATGTGATGGGAATAGTTGCCCTGAAATAAATATTGAGCGTCTTTCCAGTAACCAGGCGTTTATTGATGAATTTATCGATCAAAAAATTTTAAAACAGCTGGATCAAACTTTAGATATTTCGCCAAAAGCGCTGAAGACAGACCAGCAGACGACTGCGGCTGAAAAATCGAAAGATTTAACTCCAGCTCCAGCCGATGAAACTGCTGCATCCACCTCAATTCAAACACCGAAGCAGAAACTGGAACAACAGGTTGCGCCTTATCTGACCACATTCTTATCACTCGATAAAGAGCTCAAAGCCTTAAGTGCCAATCATCAGATTAGTCTGATGATTAAACCGAAAATTCTCAATGCAGGCCAACCTTTGGCAACCGTGGTGTTAAATTCCAGTAGTTATTTGGGCGGCGCGCATGGATCATCTTCACAGCACTATTATAATTTTGACCTGAAAAAGAAAAAATTAGTCGAACTGGATGATATTTTGGCACCCAACCAGAAAGCCGCACTGGAACAAAAAGCCCATGAAGAGTTCAAGCGCTGGGTCATCGATTCCAAACTGGCCAACAGTGTGGACGAATACGAACAGGCATGGAAATTTACGTTATCGGATAATTTCTATTTATCGAATCAGGGCCTGATTTTACAATATGACGAATATGAAATCGGACCTTATGTGGTGGGATTGCCACGTTTAACCATTCCATATGCGCAGTTGCAAACCGTGTTGAAGAAAGCTTATTTGCCTCAGGCTGAAGTCAAAAATGATGCTGCATCAACAAGTACGCCTGTGGCAAATAAAGCCCAATCTTGATGTCTTATTCACTGTTTGATACCCACACCCATTTTGATGTTCCCGATTTCGATGCGGATCGGGAACAACTGGCGCATGCGGCAAAGGCAGTGGGGGTTGAACGCTTAATTCTGATTGGTTTTGTCCAGTCGCGCTTTCAGGATCTGCTCTACAGTCAGCATTTTCTCAATCAATTAAAAGATGCACCACAAAGTTATCTGGCGCCGGGCTTGCATCCTTTTTATATTGAACAGCATCAAACCTCACATCTTGCAGATTTAGAATTATTATTAAAAACAGAAAATTGTGTCGCGGTTGGTGAAATTGGCCTAGATACTTTTTTGAAGCAGCACAAGCAGGCTGAACTTTTTCAGAAGCAACAAGATTTTTTTGCTGCACAGCTCGAGTTGGCGCAAAAGTATAATAAACCGGTGTTGTTGCATATCCGGAAATCACATGCAGAAACACTGGCCCTATTAAAACAGCAGCAATTTAGTCTAGGTGGGATTGCGCATGCATTTAGTGGCGGGATAGAAGAAGCCAAGGCCTTTATTAAACTCGGTTTTAAAATAGGTGTCACCGGACAAATTACCAATCCGAATGCCAAAAAACTGCATCGAGTCGTTCAGGCCATTGGTGCTGAACATCTGGTTTTGGAAACCGACTGTCCCGATATGACGCCTTTATGCTGTCAAAGTTCTACTGAGCATCGAACACGCAATACGCCAGTCAATTTACCTTATGTGTTGGATGGATTGGCGCAAACGCTGAATATGGATCAGGCCAGGCTTGCCGCACAGCTGTGGCAGAATTCCTTTGATGCATTAAGACTAGGGTCATAAAAGCTATTATAAAATCACCTTTTATCGATAAATATTCGTATTTAGGCACATGCTTTGCTATGAATAGAGCTTGATGGATAAACGTTCTTTTTTTGCAATGCTAAAAAATCCATTTTCTATACTTAAAAGCTGTCTATACTATTTTTAAAATCTAAATGACAAGAATGAGCGAATTATGCAAAGTAATAACCCCATTTTGACCCGGGTGGAAACCCATAGCGATTTTAACAACACCATGACGGTGCAAGGTGCGATTCAAAAATCGGTGCTTTTGACAGTCATTGCTGCTGTGGTTGGTTTATCACTGTTTTTATATAGCTTTATGACCCTGAATATCTCGATTGCCTATTCCGCTGCCATAGTGGGTGCAATCGGTGGATTTATTCTGGCGTTGATTACTACCTTCAAGCCGAACACTGCACCAACCTTGGCCATTCCTTATGCGCTGTTTGAAGGGGCATTTTTAGGCGGAATTTCGGTGGTATTCCAGCTAAAATTTCCTGGAGTTCCTTTACAAGCCTTGCTAGCTACCTTTATCACTACCTTGGTGATGTTTGGCCTGTATCGCTTTCAGATTATTCGTGCCACAGAAAAATTTAAAGCGGTGGTGATGTCTGCTTCCATTGCCATTGCTATGGTATTTGTAGTGCAAATGGTCATGGCTTTGGCGTTTGGCTCAAGTATTCCTTACATTTTTGAAAGCAACTGGTTGGGAATCGGCTTTGCTGCATTTGTCGCAGTGATTGCTTCTTTAAACCTGATTCTGGATTTTGACCTGATTGAATCCTCTGCTGCACAATATGCACCAAAAGCAATGGAATGGTTATGTGGTATTGCCATGTTGGCGACTTTGGTGTGGATGTATTACTCCTTCCTGCGTTTGCTAGGATTGCTATCAGGGGATGATTAATCCTTTTTACCATGACAATTAGCTAAATACGTGATCAATCCGAAAATGCTCCCCAATGGTGGAGCATTTTTTATGGTTTTTACACAACAGGTTAAAAAAAGGCGCATTATGCAATTTCGCAAATGCTCCAGAGTTGGCATTATGCTGGTAAATTATTTTGAGTGAGATTCACATGGCACAAGGACTATTGGCGGGTAAGCGTTTTCTCATTG
>NZ_DJDC01000125.1:0-2626 GCF_002430855.1 Acinetobacter sp. UBA5934
AACTGGCTTTGGATTATGATTATCCCAAAAGTTTTTATTTAAGTGCAGAAGGCTTCATTCTGGTGAAAACGCCCCAAGGGAAATTTGAAGTGATTGCCAAGACGGATAACTGTTAATTTCCTGCAGGAATGTGATCGCTCAAAGGATATAAATCTTGATAATACCTCGCCTTTGACAACATCTTTTATAAATTACGTTAGAATCAATCATCTTCAATAGAGCTGTGGGTTTATGCAGAACAAACGAGCATATAAAATACAGGATAGGCAGATTCCTGCTGAATTACACACGTGGTTATATGCATCAGGTTCTCTGACTCAGCAATTGACTGATTTAGCCGTTGGTAGTTTTAAGGTAGAACCGATTCAAGAGCATTTTCAGCGCTTGAGTTTTAGTGATGCAAAATGGATGCAAATGCCTTATCAACATACCTCATGGGTACGTGAAAGCTATTTATATGGCTGTGAAACCCAGCCTTGGGTCAAGGCAAAAAGTATTTTTCCAATATTAAGCTTGCAAGGTCGGGCCCGGCTTTTTAAGCATATCGGTAAAAAACCGATTGGCTGGTTCTTGTTTCAACGCACCAATCCAGATTGCGAGCGCCGGGTAATTCTACTGGAAGAAGGCTGGACGCGGCAAAGTTGCTATACTTGGCATGGGTGTAAGTTTATTGTGCAAGAGACTTTTTTGCCTGCATTCGAACAGTTTATTCAACCTGATATTTCACCATAAAATATTTAAACAGAAATTTGCTTAAGGACAGTCATGGACATTGTGCAGCATCCAACATGGCGGGAGCGCTTAGCAGCGTATTACTATTTATGCCGTTTCGATAAGCCGATTGGTACAGAGTTAGTGTTTTGGCCGACCATGTGGGCATTGTGGATTGCAAGCCAAGGCATGCCAGATTTAAAAGTTCTGATCCTGATGATTCTGGGTGTGATTTTTATGCGTGCCGCGGGGTGTGCCATCAATGACTTTGCTGACCGTAAAGTTGACGGTGCTGTGGCCAGAACCAAAGATCGTCCTTTAGCCACCGGTATAATCAAGCCAATTGAAGCTATCTGGGTATTTTTAGTTCTGGTTGCTGCAAGTGCGGCGCTCTTGTTGTTTTTGCCCATAGAAACCTTTTACTGGTCATTTGGGGCGTTGTTGCTCGCATTTATTTATCCGTTTATGAAACGCTATACCCACTTGCCACAGGTGTTTTTGGGAGCGGCATTTTCCTGGTCTATTCCAATGGCCTATACCGCAGTAGGGCAGACGCCGGATTTAACCTGCTGGCTGCTGTATTTTGGCAATCTGGCATGGACGGTGGCTTATGACACGCAGTATGCAATTACAGACCGTGAATATGACTTAAAGATTGAGGTGAAATCTACAGCGATTTTATTTGGAAAATACGATATTGAAATTATTTCCTTGCTGCAACTGAGCAGTATTGTATTGATTGCCAGCGCGCTGTATTTAGAAAACCTGTTGATGCCATTTGGTCTGATTGCGCTGCTAGCGGTGGCTGCCGATTTTATCTATCAATGGAGCAAAACTCATGATCGTGATCCGCAGCGCTGCTTCTGGGCATTCCGTCATAATCGCTGGGTAGGGCTGATGATATTTATAGGGATTGCACTGGCCTTGTTTTAAACATCAGGCTTTAATCTTTAATTTATAAAAGCATCGTAGAATGATGCTTTTTTTATGTCTGCCTAAATTCAATCAAATAGTAAAAGGATGGGATTAAAAATGGATGTAAATGCAAACTTTCGGTATATTGAACCATGTTTTTATTGAAGAACATGAATAGGTATTGTAGATGACCCAGCCTGAAAAGAAGACCAGTCCCAAGAAGATGATCTTGTTCGCCAGTTTGGGTTTATTGATTCCGATTTTTCTGGTGAGCATGGCTTACTTGGCGGTAAATAGTGATCAGAAGAATCAGGAAAAATATAAACAACAGCAAGCTGAAATGTTAGAGCGTATCAAAGCGCGTGAAGCAGCGGAAAAATCGGCTTCAGAAGCGGTGACGGCCTCATCTGAACAGCAAGAAAATAAATAACCTGTATATTGAAAATTTAGCTACCAATCAGGTGGCTTTTTATTGACTGGATTAATTTAAAATATCTTTTCTTAAGTGATTAGAGCTAGGAATGTCTGTATAGCGATAGACTTGGTAGCCTGCTTCATTCAACATCGCATCCCGTTCGGCATCTTCCTGTTCTTTGCCTATATGACTGGGATCATCCAATTCAATAATGGCGACCACTTCGAGCTTTTGATTCAGTAAAACAAAGTCGGTGACTTTGCGATTGAACTTGTTGCGGATCTTAAAATTATTGTTGGTGATTAAAGCACTAAACGCGACTTGAGCCAGAATATGATGTTGGGGAAAGGTTTCTTTTAGTCGAATGAACATCTTGCTTTCAAATTGGGTGATCACACGTTTCGGAAAAAACTTTTGACGTGGTTTGAATAGTTGCTGAAAAACAAGGGTCAGCAAGGCCAGGGTAGCGATGCAACCAATAAGAAAAAAAGTGGCTTGACTTGAATAGAACACAGTAAGATCTTGATATAAGAAAAGACCCACTCAATAGAGTGGGTCTTTAGAATTTGGCTCTCCAACCTGGGC
>NZ_DJDC01000006.1:0-7246 GCF_002430855.1 Acinetobacter sp. UBA5934
CAAACCTGCCAGTAAGATATATTTGGATTCATAGCCAAAAATCAGCACCAGTAAACCCAGAATAATTCCGCCAATGGCAGTCAGGAAAATGCCGCGCATTTTGCGATATTTTTCCGCCAATATAATGCTGGGAAAAGCAAAAAACAGGCTAATCACCAGCAAGGGTAAATACACCAGACCATGACTGGACAAGGGAATATCAGCAAACTTTATCAGTTGCGATGGCATATAAATAAACATCGCGGTGAGCAACAAATGCAGCGCAAATACCGAAACATGCAGGCGGTTTAAATCGCCCATTTTCAGTACCTGTTGCAGTTGTGCGAGATAACCTTGCTGATAGTTTTTATGATGACGGGTGACTTTAGGCACCAGTAATAACATGGAAATTGCCGCCAGACCCATCAGCGTCGTTACCCAGAACAGTCCGGAAATGCCGACCAGACTGGTGAGCCACGGCCCCAGACTAAAGGCGACCATAAAGGATACGCCAATGCTCATCCCCATTACCGCCATGGCTTTACTGCGCTGCTCTTCACGGGTGACATCGGCCAGTAATGCCATGACTACTGCAGAAACCGCACCGCCACCAGCAATCGCACGGCCAATGATGACGCCATAAATGGTCTCGGACATCGCCGCAATTGCACCACCGAGTGCAAACAGCAACAAGCCTAAAATGACCAAGGGCTTACGGCTAAAACGGTCTGCCAGCAGGCTAAAAGGAATTTGCAAAATGGCTTGGGTTAAACCATATATCCCTACCGCCAAACCAATCAGCGCAGGTGTTGCCCCTTGATATGACTGCCCTGCCACAGAAAATACAGGAATAATCATGAACAAACCCAACATACGCAGGGCAAAAATACTGCTTAAGGCAAAGGTTGAACGGCGTTCTAAAGCATTCATCATATCAATAAGCTTAGGTTTATAAGTTTAATTTCGATGGGCTATCCTACAACATTCATGTTCTGGATGCTGATTTATTCAAGGACCAGCCATCATAAAAAAGGGCACATTTTCATGCGCCCCTATTGTAACCGTTTTTCTTAAAAAACCATTAACCGATCCGTTCTTGACGCTTGCTATATTGAATGGAAGCAATAATTGCCCAGACAATAAAGGCCACACCAATTAAACCTGTCACTACTTCCGGTATATGTACACCCGTACCACTGGCCAGCATAATGAAGGCTAAGGCACCAATGGCATAATGCGCGCCGTGCTCAAGGTAAATGTAAGCATCCAATGTCCCTTTTTCCACCAGATAAATAGTCATTGAACGCACGAACATGGCACCAATCGCCAGACCGAGCATAATGATGACTACATCCGAAGTAATGGCAAAAGCACCAATCACCCCATCAAAACTGAAGGATGCATCCAGTACTTCAAGGTAAATGAAACCACCAAAACCGGCTTTAATCACACCTGTAGATGCACCACTGGCATCATGTGCCACAGCATTGCCCTGTTCATCAATTTCAGGTTCACCGCCTAACAAGTGGCTCAACACCTGAACCCCAACGTAGACCACAATCCCCCAGATTCCGGCCATGGTCACGGCTAAACGTGCAGCTTCTTCTACATTGGCTGCCATGATCAGCAAGCCAATTAAAGCCAGAAATACCGACATGGCAGGAACGTTAGCCAGATTGGATAAACGTGCTTCCAGCCATCTAAACCAGTGAGTATCTTTTTCGCTGTCCAGGAAGAAATTCAGGAACACCAGCAGCAGGAATGCGCCACCAAATGCTGCAATTTCAGCATGATGCGCCATTAACTTTTCGGAGTAGCTGATCGGATCATTCAAGGCCATTTTCACAACTTCGAACATGCCCATGTCCGCGGTCACGGCAACAATGACAATCGGGAATACCAGACGCATACCAAATACAGCAATGATGATACCGACGGTTAAGAAAATCATTTTCCAGAAATGATCCCAGCCACGCAGTACCGAAGCATTAACCACGGCATTGTCGAAAGAAAGTGACACTTCCATCACTGCGAGAATGGCAGTAATGGTCAATGCCGTGAACATGGTCTTTAAACCTGCTTCCGGGCCATGCGTAAAGCCCCAGTATGCAGATATAGCCAGACACACGATCGTAAAAATGATTGAGAAACCAAAATGTTTCATCATGATAGATCGACCTATAGATAGATATTTATATCGGGTGAATTCGGTAAAACTTAACAAGAGCGCTTAAGATTTTATGCGCACAATTATGACGGCTTTTTACTATTAAGCCAAAGTTCTTCGTATGATTTTTTTGAAGATAAATACACTATTTTCGCCGCTGGATATCTTCACCCGAAAACTCTTGTTATAGTCCCGCCTTCTGTAAATTCTTCTTTTTAATATCGACAGGATGATGACATGAGCTTTTCTCAAGATGTATGGCAGCAAAATTTAGCTTTATATCAAAAAACTTTAGCCCTGCCATTTAATCAGGAACTTGCACAAGGTACTTTAAGCAAAGACGTTTTTAGTCATTATGTGATTCAGGATGCACATTATTTACTGGCCTATGGTCGTGCCCTTGCGGTTTGTGCAGCCAAAGCCTTTACTGCTGAAGAGGTGATTCAGTTTGCCGATGCCGCCAAGATTGCCATTGTGGTGGAACGCAGCCTGCATGATGATTTTATGCAAGCATTTGAGATTAGCAAAGAAGAATTTAGAACCACAGCACTGACTTTGGCTTGCCATCATTACACTTCATTTTTAACTGCAACAGCCTGGTCTGAAAGCTATCCGGTGATATTGGCTGCTTTACTGCCGTGTTTCTGGATTTATGCTGAAGTCGGTAAAGCCATTGTAGACAATTCGATTGAAAATAATCCTTATCAGGCCTGGATTAATACCTATGCCGGTGAAGAATTTAATCAGGCCGTCAGTCAGGTCATTGCCACGGTAGATCGAGTCGCAGCACGCTGTGATGCCGATACTTTAGAGAAAATGCATCACGCTTATACTACAGCGGCTAAACTGGAATGGCTGTTCTGGGATAGTGCTTATGATCAAAGACAGTGGTTAGGTTTGGATGATTAATCCAAAATACCTATTTCTTTTCGGCGGAGTCTTACAGCTATAACATAAATTGAAACAGCTCATTCGTTACTTTGGTTTCGCCCAAAGTAACCAAAGGCATTTGCCATTCGCAAAACTCGTCGATTACCGAAAAATATAAAATTTTTCGCAGAAACATTATTTATTAAATCTTGCGGTGTATACACCTTATACCTCGAACAGTTGCGAATGGCTCTTCCACGATAGCAAATATTTTTGATGCTTTAATTTTTGTTTATTAAATCATTACTGCTGAAACATCTGCCAGCCATAAATCAGTCCCGCCGCAGCCACAATCCAGCAAAGCGTTGCTATACCTAGGCATGACCACATCGACATTTTGGTGGCCAGCATATAAACCAACAACAAATAAATGAAATATGGAATTAAAGACCATAAACCAAATAATGCCGTTTTACGCAAAGCTTCTGCACCCTGCTGCTGAGACACAATCACATGCGCAATCAGGGCAAATGTCGGAAAAAGCGGCACCAGACCGGCAATATAAAAAGCTTTACTCCTGGAAAGGATAGAAATAATTAAAACAACGGCTGCCCCTAAACTACATTTTAAAAATAAAGCCAGCATCCCTATCCATCCGAACAGATCAATTGATTGAATCGCATAGTCTACGCCGCAAACTATCTTTTTCTTACATTAAATTCATCACAATCAAGGCAATCAAAGCCGGTACAGCCTGAATATAAATAATCTTTTTACTGGCGGTGATACCACCATAAATCCCGGCAACCAAAACACAGCCTAAAAAGAAGTTGGCCAGTGCCATAGCATAGGTATCCGGTGCAAATAGCGACCAGATTAACCCGGCTGCCAAGAAACCATTATAGAGCCCCTGATTTTGCGCTAGAACTTTGGTGAGTTTTGCCTTTTCTGCATTATTGCCAAAGGCTTTCATGCCCATGGGTTTATCCCACAGGAACATTTCAAGCACCAGGAAATAAACATGCAGTAACGCAATCAGTGTGATTAAAATCTTGGCGATCATTGTTTTAATTCCCTTTTTATTTTCCTGCTATTGTGCGATGAGTTTTCTTTTTTAGCGATACATTCTTAAACATGATTCACATTAAAAGTAAATGATTTAGACTTGTCCCTTTCCGAAAAGCTCGCTACAGTCTTCTAAACTTTAAGTAAATTGATTTAGCGACACAATATGTCGTTAAAAAATGATTTTATTCAACTTGAACAAAATTAAATCGCTATCATATATAACCTTCAATCTGCAATTACCGAGATGTTTTATGAGTCAAAGTCATATCCGTATTCGAGGCGCACGTACCCATAACTTAAAAAATGTGTCACTCGATATTCCACGCGACAAGTTCGTGGTCATTACGGGACTCTCAGGCTCTGGTAAATCTTCCTTAGCATTTGACACGTTATATGCTGAAGGTCAGCGCCGTTATGTGGAATCACTGTCTGCTTATGCACGCCAGTTCCTTTCGCAAATGGAAAAACCAGAAGTCGATTCTATTGAAGGTTTAAGCCCGGCAATTGCAATTGAACAGAAATCTACCAGCCATAACCCGCGTTCAACTGTGGGAACAATCACCGAAATTTACGACTATTTACGTCTTTTATATGCCCGTGTCGGGACACCGTATTGCCCTGAACATGACCTGCCGATGGTGGCACAAACCATTTCAGAAATGGTGGATGCGGTTAAGGGCTTAGAAGAAGGTACCGCTTTAATGCTGCTTGCCCCTGTGGTACGTGAGCGTAAAGGTGAATACACTCATCTGTTTGAACAACTGCAGAGTCAGGGTTTTGTCCGTGCGCGTGTGGATGGTGAAATTGTTGAAATTGACACTCCACCGGAACTGGACAAAAAGAAAAAACATACCATTGAAGTGGTGGTCGACCGTTTTAAAGTCCGTGATGATTTGGGTAACCGGATTGCTGAATCTTTTGAAACCGCACTGCGCCTAGGCGGTGACATCGCGATTTTATCGTGGATGAAAGACGAACAGGCGGATCGTGTATTTTCTGCCAAGCACTCATGTCCTGAATGCGACCGTGCTGTAGCGGAACTGGAACCGCGCCTGTTCTCATTCAACAATCCATTTGGTGCCTGCCCGGTATGTGATGGCTTGGGTACGCGTAGTCATTTTAGTGCAGACAAACTGATTCCAAATAATGAAGTTTCCATCAGCCAGGGTGCAATTCGTGGTTGGGACCGTCAACGCCCCTATTACTACAGCATGATTGAAAAAGTCGCAGCACATTTTGGCTTTTCTTTAGATACGCCGTGGAATGAACTGGATGCCGATACCAAAAAGAAATTTCTGTATGGTACCGGTAAAGAAAAAGTCGATTTAAGTTATATCGATGAACGTGGCCGCAAACATAATCGTGTCATGCCTTTTGAAGGCATCTTGCCGCATCTGGAACGTCGTTACCGTGAAACGGAATCGAATTATGTCCGTGATGATTTGGCCCAGTATCTTTCCAATGCAGCCTGTGATGCCTGTGGCGGTTCACGTCTGAATGAAATCTCGCGGAACGTTCGGGTCAAAGACAAGACCATCGCACAAATTACCAAAATGTCGATTGGCGATGCCGAAAGTTACTATCAGGATTTAAACCTTGAAGGTGCCAAAGGCGAAATTGCCGATAAAATTTTCAAGGAAATTCGTGAACGTCTGCACTTTCTGGTTTCAGTGGGTTTGAACTACTTAAGTCTATCGCGCTCTGCCGAAACCCTTTCAGGCGGTGAAGCACAGCGGATCCGTCTGGCTTCACAAATTGGTGCCGGTCTGATGGGTGTGATGTACGTGCTGGATGAACCCTCAATCGGCCTGCATCAACGCGATAACGATCGTTTGCTTGAAACCCTGGTTCGCTTACGTGATTTGGGCAATACCGTACTCGTGGTCGAGCATGATGAAGATGCGATTCGTGCCGCTGACCATATTATTGATATTGGTCCGGGTGCAGGCGTGCATGGTGGATATGTAATTGCCGAAGGGACTTATGATGAGCTGGCAGCCAATGAAAACTCGCTGACCGGTCAATATCTTTCAGGCAAGTTAAAAATTGAAGTGCCGAAAAAACGTGTTGAGCCACCGAAACCGGAAGAGCAAATCAAGCTGATGGGTGCTGCCGGTCACAACTTGCAGAATGTCGATTTAACCATTCCTCTAGGGGTGATGACTTGTGTCACCGGTGTATCGGGTTCAGGTAAATCAACCTTGATTAACCGTACCCTGTTACCGCTTGCCGCAACGCAATTGAATGGTGCGACTACTTTAACCGCTGAAAAGTTTGATTCGATTGATGGTCTGCAATTCCTCGATAAAGTCGTGGATATTGACCAAAGCCCGATTGGACGTACGCCACGTTCTAACCCTGCGACCTATACCGGACTGTTCACCCCGATTCGTGAATTATTCGCCCAAACCCCGGAAGCCAAAGCCCGTGGTTATGCCGCAGGCCGTTTCTCGTTTAACGTGAAAGGCGGTCGCTGTGAAGCCTGTGAAGGTGATGGCATGATCAAGGTCGCCATGCATTTCTTGCCGGATATGTATGTGCCGTGTGATGCCTGTCATGGCAAACGCTATAACCGTGAAACGTTGGAAGTTGGCTATAAAGGTAAAAACATTTCCGACGTGTTAGAGATGACCGTTGAAGATGCGATGCATTTCTTTGACGCCATTCCAGTGATTCACCGTCGTTTGGAAACTTTGACTCAAGTTGGATTGGGTTATATCCGTTTGGGTCAGTCTGCAACGACTTTGTCTGGTGGTGAAGCACAACGTGTGAAACTAGCACGTGAGCTTGCAAAACGGGATACAGGTAAAACCTTATATGTCCTGGATGAACCGACCACAGGTCTGCATTTCCATGATATTGCCAAGCTGCTGGATATTCTGCATCAGCTGCGTGATAAGGGTAATACCATTGTGGTGATTGAGCATAATCTGGATGTAATTAAAACGGCCGACTGGGTGATTGACCTTGGCCCTGAAGGTGGTGCCGGTGGCGGTATGATTATTGCCGAAGGTACACCTGAACAGGTAGTGAAATCGAAGGTTTCACATACGGCGAAGTTCTTGAAGCCGTTGTTGAAATAAATAATCTTCCCCCCTCTTACAGGACAGTGCTCCTCATCTTTTAAAAGATGAGGAATTCCCTCCTTTTATAAAGGAGGGT
>NZ_DJDC01000006.1:7352-7956 GCF_002430855.1 Acinetobacter sp. UBA5934
CCTCCTTTTATAAAGGAGGGTTAGGGAGGATTAAAAAATAAATATAATCTTAAATTTGTTGGGGGAGCAAAATGCGATTTTCAGAACGATATGCCTATAAACCTGTTAGAGAAGTCATTCAAAAAGAAAGCATGGATGATGCTTTGAAGAATTCCATTTGGAATGTTTTTAAACAAATCATTATTGAACAAGGAAAATTTACCAAACATTCATCATGGCCAAATATACAAGATTATAATCTATACACTTTTTTTAGAGCTTATTGGATCACTTTTCTAAAAAAACCACTCGATGAAATGCCAAATAATGTTTCCAATATTCAAAAGGATATATATCAACACTTTTTCAATCAATTAAAATGGTATGAAATTTACGATCTTATTGAGTTTACTATCGACCATTTGCCATCTGATTGGAAAAAAACTAGACATCAAGAGACCTTTATAAAACTCATAAATGCTGTTTTAGAAAGAGAAAATAGTGCTTATCGAATTATTGAGAATAAAATCATTCTTATCACCTCAGAACAAGAAATCCAATCCATCGAAGAAGCATTAGAAAGTACAAATCCATATTCAGGTGTTCAACAACATCTCAATCAAGC
>NZ_DJDC01000006.1:8097-8397 GCF_002430855.1 Acinetobacter sp. UBA5934
TCAACAACATCTCAATCAAGCTTTGAAATTGCTCTCAGATCGTCAAAGCCCTGATTATCGAAACTCAATTAAAGAATCGATTAGTGCTGTTGAATCTATTTGTAAAATACTGACCAATGATGAAAAAGCAACACTTGGAAAGGCACTAAAAATTATTGAAGATAAACATGAATTACATACAGCATTAAAAGGTAGCTTAAGTCAACTTTATGGCTATACCTCTGATGCGGATGGTATTCGCCACGCCATGCTAGAAGAATCAAATTTAAGTTATATCGATGCCAAATTTATGTTGGTTGC
>NZ_DJDC01000132.1:0-43598 GCF_002430855.1 Acinetobacter sp. UBA5934
TGATTTGAGCTTTGGTATTTGGCTGATAAATATAAGCCTGGCCCAATTGATGCAAAATGCCTTTTAAATGCCGGGCCACCTGATCGACCAGTTCCAGGCCCAGTTCATTCATATCCTGAAAATGTCGATAAAATGCAGTCGGTACCAAGCCGACATGGCGTGCGATTTCACGCAAACTGATACTGCTGAAAGAACGCCCAGACGTGTTTAAAGCCAACGCTGCATCTAAAAGTGCTTGGCGGCTCTGCTGTTTACGCTCATCCCGAATCGACATTCGACTACCCTAAAAAAAATTCTGCAAAGAAGTTTATCAAAAAAAAAACAAAATTAGCGATGAATGTCAGTGAACAAGTGTTGACCGAAACATAAAATCATTATAGTGTACAAGTGTTCACTATAAGAACACCTGTTCACTCAAATAAATAGCCAGTAATAAAAGAGGAACGTCATATGAGTCATGTGATGCAATATCAGCCGCAATGGATTCGAGAAGATTTCGTCGATTTTATTGCTGAAAAAATAAATCCGGTTTGGGCATGGAAAAAAGTCAAAGCCAGCATTGTCGATGTACAGATGCTAAGTTCAGAATTCTATCAGATCCAGTTGCAGCCGAATCATAATTTTCGTGCTAATGCTTTTCATGCTGGGCAAAGTATTTTAGTGACTCTAGTGATTGCAGGTGTACGTGAGCAACGCAGTTATTCAATTGTAAAAATTACCGAAAATGGCAACGTTGTCATTGCAGTGAAACGTCAGGGCAAAGTATCCAATGCTTTAACTCATTTGACGGTAGGCAGTGTAGTGGAAATCTCTCAAGTTCAGGGTGATTTCACATTAACTTCATCCTCTGCGCCTATTCTGTTATTGGCTTCAGGGAGCGGGATCACTGCTATTTACTCTTTATTGCAACAAGCAATCCGCCAAAAAGTCAGTCAAATTGACCTGATCTATTTTAGCCGTGATGAGGCTTTTCATAGCGAATTGCAGCAATTGGCCGAACAATATCCACAGTTTCACTATCACCATTTTAACACGCTGGCACAGAAGCAACATTTAACTGCCGAGCTGCTTGAACGTACCGTTCCGGATTTCCAGCAGCGCCAAAGTTATGCCTGTGGGGCCAAGGGCATGATGCAAAGCCTGAATCAGATTTATCAGGGGCTGGGTATTGCCAATCTATTAAAACAGGAATATTTTCAGGTCGTTGTGGATGAAAATGCAGCAGTACAACCGGTGGTGTTTTTACGTGCCCAACAAGAATTTGAAGCCAAAACCAATTTGCTGGAAAGTGCCGAACAGGCGGGGTTAAGACCAGCGCATGGTTGCCGTATGGGCATCTGCAATACCTGTACCTGCACCAAAGTCAGCGGTTCAACCAAAAATCTGCTGACCGGTGAAATTGACCACGACAGCAATAGCCAAATTAAGTTGTGTATTAGCCAAGCCGTCAGTCCTGTAGTGATCAACCTTTAAAAAATTTAGTACTGCTTGCACTTGCTACGAATAGGTGCTGAAGCATGACTCAGGAGAAAAATAATGAATATGTCAGTTAAGTTTCCAGAAAATAGTAAATCAAAATATTTAAGTGCAGAGCAAATTGCAGAATTCGGTGAAAAGGTCGATGCAATTCGCCGTGAAATTATGGACAGTATTGGAGAGCAAGATGCCCAGTATATTTATAAAATCCGTGATTTTGTCCGTTATAGCGAAATTGCATCACGCGGAATGTTAATGTTTGGTGGCTGGATTCCACCCGTATGGTTATTGGGAACCGGTTTATTGGGTATTTCTAAAATCGTGGAAAATATGGAGTTGGGCCATAACGTGATGCACGGTCAGTTTGACTGGCTGAATGATCCGAATCTGAACGGTGCCAATTATGACTGGGATACCATGGCGACTGGTGATGACTGGAAACACACCCATAACTATATCCATCACACCTATACCAATATTGTTGGTAAGGATCATGATGTTGGTTATGGTCTGATTCGGGTCAGTGAGGCGCAAAAATGGGAACCGCGCTTTTTATTCAATATTCCTTTAGCCATTCAGCTTATGGTGTTCTTTGAATGGTATGTAGGCGTGCAAAACCTACATTTGGAAGATGCGATTGCCTATAAAACCAAAAGCTGGAAACAGGTCTGGAAAGAGTCAGCAAAATTCCGTAAAAAAGCCACCCGTCAGATTGCCAAGGATTACGTGTTTTTCCCTTTAATTGCCGGTCCGAATGCGCTTCCTGTATTTGCCGGAAATGCAGTCGCCAACGTGATTCGTAGCCTTTGGGCTTCTGCGGTGATTTTTAATGGACATTTCACTGAAGATGCCGAAACCTTTGAACCAGACAATACCGATACTGAAACTCGTGCAGAATGGTATTTACGTCAAATTCGCGGATCGAGTAATTTTACCGGTACAGAATGGCTGCATATTTTAAGTGGTAATTTGAGTCATCAAATTGAACACCATTTATTCCCGGATATGCCTGCTAACCGTTATGCCGAAGCAGCACCGAAAATACGTGCCTTATGTGCAGAGTATGGTATTCACTACAATGAAGCTAGTTTCATGAAACAGTTTGGTAGTGTCTGGGTACGTTTGGCCAAATGTTCATTGCCAAATTCATGGACCAGTTCTATTCAACAATCGACACAAAAATTAAAATCATTATTGAGCTTTTAAGGCAAAATCGCGAGGATCCTCCACAGTGCAGGATCGAAAGCGAAGCTTATTCATGCGAAATACAGTGAAAATGGCTTGATGGTTTTTGCCAATAGACAATGTCCCGGCAAAACCTTCAAGCTTGCTTCTGTTATACTAGGCCGCAATGAATTTTAGCCCAAATAAGGACTCATTATGCGTATCGACCAACGTACATTAGATCAATTACGTGACGTAAAAATTACCCGTAACTATACACGTTATGCGGAAGGTTCAGTATTGATTGAATTTGGTCATACTAAAGTTCTTTGTACTGCAAGTATTGATAATTCAGTGCCGCGTTTCTTAAAAGGCAAGGGACAAGGTTGGGTTACTGCTGAATACGGCATGTTGCCACGTTCTACTCATACCCGCAGTGACCGTGAAGCAGCACGTGGTAAACAAAGTGGTCGTACTCAAGAAATTCAGCGTTTGATTGGTCGTAGCTTGCGTGCCATGGTGGATTTGAAAAAACTAGGTGAAAATACCATTACCATCGACTGCGATGTAATTCAGGCGGATGGTGGTACCCGTACTGCATCTATTACCGGTGCAGCTGTGGCTTTAATTGATGCCATGAATGTATTGCTTGAAACCAAGAAAATTAAACAAGATCCGCTGAAAGGTCTGGTTGCTGCAATTTCTGTCGGTATGTATCAAGACGAAGCTTTGCTAGATCTGTGTTATGAAGAAGATTCAAACTGCCAAACTGACTTAAACGTGGTGATGACGCAAGCAGGTGAGTTCATTGAGCTGCAAGGTACTGCTGAAGACAAGCCATTTACCCGTGCACAATGTAATGAAATGCTTGAATTGGCTGAAAAAGGCATTCAAGAACTGATTAAAAAACAACAGGAAGCTTTAGGCTGGTAAGTTGTTGAGTTAAATATATAAAAAATGCACCTGAAGGTGCATTTTTTATATCCAGAATATGAGAGGAAGGGCTACAAAAGCTTGCAATAGCCAAACGCTTTGAAACGCCTGCTTAAGATTCAGCTCATATTCAGGCTCTAGACTGATGCTTTATTTACAGGAGTATAGAATGTTAAATATTATAATCCTGCTGGTATCCGTGGTAACGCTGGCACTTATGACCAGTGATCCGCGAGCTTCAGAACAAAAATCCATGCCATCCGCCTGGCAACAGAACCCACCAGCCAGTGAAATTCAGGATTTAACTTCTAAACCGGAATCTAAACCGCAAAATGATACTGAGCAAACTTAAGCATTAAAACGCATGGATAGATCAACCGCTTTGACGTCTTTGGTTAAAACACCCATCGAAATATAATCCACACCAGTGGTTGCCACTTCACGCAAGTTTTCAATGGTAATATTGCCCGATGCTTCCAGCTTACAACGACCGGCAACATGCTGAACGGCATCAATCATTTGCTGTTGGCTAAAGTTATCCAGCATCACGATATCTGCTTTGGCCTCTAAAGCCTGATTCAGTTCATCCCAAGTTTCAACTTCAACTTCGACTGGTTTCCCCGGTGCGATGTTATGTGCCTTGGCAATGGCCTGAGCAATGCCACCAGCCGCCATAATATGGTTTTCTTTAATTAGAAAGGCGTCGAATAAACCTAAGCGATGGTTTTGACCACCGCCAACGGCGACTGCATATTTTTGTGCAATACGTAAACCTGGCAAGGTTTTGCGGGTATCGAGCAATTTGGTATTTAAGCCTTGTAATTGTTTTACATATTCAGCTGTTTTAGTGGCCACCGCAGAAAGCGTCTGGATAAAATTCAGGGCAGGGCGTTCCACGGTTAGCAGGCTGCGTGCTGAACCGGCCAGTTTTAAAAAGGTTTCATTGGCTTGTACACGGTCGCCGTCATTTTTAAGCCAAGTCACCTGGACCGTTGCATCATAGGCTTGAATTAAAGCATTGACCCAAGGTTGACCGGCAAGCACCATCTCTTCACGGCTGATGATGGTGGCAGTGGCTTGTTCATCTTCAGGGGTTAATAAAGCGGTGATATCACCTTCGCCAATATCTTCTTGTAATGCTTGTTGAATGTTGATTTGGATCGATTGTTCCAGCAAGGCTTGAGAGATGCTCATCAGTATTTCCGTATCTTTTTTAACCCATGAAAATTGCGCGTTATATTAGCATTGTTCATTTAAAAGAAATGTTTTTTCAAGCGATTTTTATCTCCAGAATTTGAGATTTTAAGTTTAAAGTTTTAGGATTGCGCTAAAATCATGCGAACAGGACTCAGGATCGGAATATGCAACAGGCACCCTTTTTTCAGGTCATCGATGGTCAGTTAATCGGTGCAAGGCAAGTACCTTCCCCAAATTATAATTCACGTCCCGAGCAAACTGAAATTCAACTGGTTGTGGTGCATAACATCAGTCTGCCGCCGTCACAGTTTGGTGGAGGCTATATTGAACAGTTTTTTCAAAACCAGCTGGACTGGTCACAGCATCCGTATTTTCAAGCTATTGAAGGCATGCAGGTTTCTGCGCATCTGCTGATTTTACGTAGTGGTGAAGTCCTGCAATTCGTCAATTTTAATGATCGTGCCTGGCATGCCGGACGTTCAAGCTATTTAACCAAAAAAGAATGTAATGACTATTCCATCGGCATCGAGCTGGAGGGCAGTGATGATTTGCCTTTTGACGAGACACAGTATACGGTGCTGGCACAAGTGACGGTTGCATTGCAGGCGGCTTATCCAAAAATTTTACAACATTTGGCCGGTCATTCGGATATTGCACCTGGACGTAAAACCGATCCGGGACCGTTTTTTGACTGGGTCAAATTCAGAACTTTATTACAACAGCATAAAACTCCTCAATAATGCATGGGCTTTATGATTAAACAACGAAATTCCATGTTGAGTTTCATTACAATAGCGACTTAATTTTTCACTGGGTGGTTACGATGGCGCTTTGGCGGTCGACCTTTATTGTAAGTGCAATGACCATGTTGTCTCGGGTTTTGGGTCTAGTCCGAGATGTGGTATTGCTGAATGTGTTTGGTGCAGGTAAAGATTTCGATACCTTTGTGGTGGCGTTTCGTATTCCCAACTTTTTTCGGCGGCTGTTTGCCGAAGGGGCATTTTCGCAAGCCTTTATACCGGTTTTAACCGAATATAAAACCACACGAACCCATGCAGAAGTGCAAATTCTGATTAGCCGGGTCTTTGGCTGTCTTGCGACATTTATGACCGCCCTGACTTTTATTGCCATGATTGCGGCACCTGCGGTGCTTTATATTTATGCGCCCGGCTTCCATGACGACCCAGAAAAATTTGCCTTGGCCACAGACATGTTCCGTCTGACCATACCGTATTTGCTATTTATGTCGCTGACCGCTTTTGCCAGCAGTATCTTGAACAGTTATGGGTCTTTTTCTACCCCGGCTTTTTCACCGGTGTTGCTGAATATCACCATGATTGCAGCAGCATGGTGGCTAACGCCCTATATGGCCGAACCGATTATGGCACTCGGTTGGGCAGTAGTGATAGCCGGTATCTTGCAGCTGGTGATTCAAATTCCAGAGCTGTGGCGTAAAAAATTGCTGATTCCACCGAAAGTGGATTTCAAACACGAAGGTGTCGATCGCATCATGAAATTGATGCTCCCGGCACTGTTTGGTGTTTCGGTCACGCAAATTAACTTGCTGTTGAATACCATTTGGGCATCCTTCATGCAGGATGGTTCGGTGTCTTGGTTATACAGTGCAGAACGTATGACGGAATTGCCTTTGGGATTAATCGGGGTAGCGATTGGTACGGTGATTTTACCGTCATTGTCTGCACGGCATGCCGAACAGGATCAGATCAAGTTCCGTGGCATGATTGACTGGGCAGCGAAAGTGATTATGCTGGTCGGCATTCCAGCTAGCATTGCCTTGTTTATGCTTTCTACTCCGATCATTCAGGCCTTGTTCCAACGTGGACAATTTACCCTTGAAGATACGCAAATGACTGCTTTGGCTTTGCAGTGTATGAGTGCCGGGGTGATTTCCTTTATGCTGATTAAAGTTTTTGCACCCGGTTTTTATGCCCAGCAAGATACCCGTACCCCGGTTCGGGTCGGATTAATGTCGGTAGCTGCCAATGCGATTTTAAACGTGGTGTTTATTGGTTTCTTTAAACTGATTCATTGGGAGGCTGAGCACATGGCGCTGGCCTTGGCTTCCTCAGGGTCTGCACTGGTGAATGCCGGTATGCTGTATTTCTATCTGCATCAACGCAATATTTTCCGTTTTGGCGCACATTGGAAAAAGCTGTTTCTCCAGTATGGGATTGCCAATGCTGCTATGATTGCTGCACTGTGGTATGGCTTAAGCTGGTACAACGGAGATGTATCGCAGTGGATACGTATCCTTGAAGTGGCCGGTTTGTGCGTAATCGGTGTGGTGGCTTATGGCATTGGTCTATTGGCAACCGGCTTTCGACCACGTCATTTACGTCCTTAATTTACGACTTTATTAATGTGCCGAGATTAGTTACATAAGCTAAGTCAGATAAAGAGCGATTTAACTCATGAAATTGAAAACTGAATGGAAATCGCCTAAAAATCATCTATTTTTGTATTGTTAAAATAGAAGAACGACAGCAAAAAACGCATATAAAAAAGAGCCTGATCAGGCTCTTTTTTATATCGAGTAAGATATTTTTAAGCGGAAGTCATTTAACTAAATTCTTCCTCGAGAGAGGAAGCCGACGATTGCCAAAATAACGGCAACGACGAGTAAAATAACCGCAAAATCTTTAGATAATCCTGCGACACCAGCAAAACCTAATAGACTAGCAATCAGTGCAATAACTGCAAAAATAATGGCCCAACGGAACATAAGCTTTCTCCATGTGTTGTTATTTTCAAAGTAGATTTAAAGTAGATTTAGTATAGGGGCGGAAAATTTCCAACAGTGTTATGCTTATGTTGAAAAAATGTTCACTTTGACAGCAAATATATGATTTGAAGTAAAAATCACATTCTTAAATTGTGAACTTGAACACGTTATAACGCGTTATAATAAGCCGCTTCCTTTCAATTTTTTCTTTGCTATGACTGAACAATTGCGTCCACAATTTTGGAAAAAATACACTTTAACTGAACTTAATCCTGCCGAATGGGAGGCATTATGCGATGGTTGCGGTTTGTGTTGTTTGATCAAGTTAGAAGATGAAGAACTGCAAGAAGTCGCTTATACCAAAGTAGCCTGCAAGCTTTTAGATTGCGAAACAGCCTGTTGCAGTAATTATGAACAGCGGCTTGAATATGTGCCGGATTGTATTCAGTTGACGCCAGAGAAGTTGGCCAATATTCACTGGCTTCCATTAAGCTGCGCTTACCGTCGTTTAAACGAAGGCAAAAATTTACCTACCTGGCATTATTTAATTACAGGCACTCGCAGTAGTGTGATCAAAGCTAGAAAATCCGCAGCGGGTCGTTGTATTTCCGAAACAGAAGTCAATGAAGATGATATTGATGAATATATTGTGCGCTGGGTTCGTTGAATCTGTTCATGATCAGGAAAGCTTCTATCATGTGAAGATCTTAAATCCTGAACAGGTAATCCAGTCATATCGTAAGACGCTAAAGCCAAGGATGACTACGAGTATGAATGCACGTAATTAATTAACTAGAGGAACTGATGGGTTGCGTTGTATGCGCTACAGGCTTCAATAATTGCGTGGCATCCTGAAAAATCATGGGATGATAAAAGTAAAAGCCTTGTCCGCTATGACAATCACAGGCTTGAAGGGCCTCAACCTGCTCTTTTTTCTCAATGCCTTCCACCAAAATATCCAGCGAGATACTGTTACCAATCTGGCTAATCGCTTTGACTATAGCCAGAGCTGAAGGGTCAGTGTGCATATTTTTGATGAAATTTCGATCAATCTTCAGGCAGTCGACCGGATAATCTCTTAACCGGGTCAAGGATGAATGACCTGTACCAAAATCATCTAATGAAATGCTCAGTCCGGCTTGTTTTAATAATTTAAGTGCGCGGATCACATAGTCGGAACCACGGTCAGAAAGACTCTGTTCAGTAATTTCTATTTCAATCAGAGAATGGGGAATCTTAAATTGAGCTATTCGGCTTAACAGCTTTTCAGCATAGTTATCCCTTAAAAATTCAACAGGTGCAGCATTAATGGAAACCGGTAACAATTCTAGGCCAGCTGCCAGCCAGCGATTCATATCCTGAAAAACTTTCAGCTGCATGATTTCACTAATTTGCGTGGCCAGTTCATAGTCCTGAAATGCAGAAAAAATATGTGAGGGCAGCTGGATTTGATCATCTGCATCATACCAGCGCAGCAAGGCTTCAAAACTAATGACTTTTCCATCTGCAAGATTGACCTTGGGCTGATAGACCGGAAAAATTTTATTGCGATGAATAATTGCCCGGGCCAGCGCAAGCTGTTTGGTGGTGAGCTGTATGCTCTTGAACATGGTACTTTGGAACATCCGGATGCCGCCACGGCCACTCATTTTAAGATCATTCAGGGCGACATCGGCACAGCGCAACAACATTGAGCTATTTTTTGCATGTTGAGGATACATGGCACCGCCAATGCTCATCCCGCCATTAATATATTGTCCGGCATAACAAATCGGGATATCCAGTTGCTGACGTGCTATTTTTGCAAGGTTCAACAATTCAGATTCATCCTTTAGATGCGGCACAATAATCGAAAACTCATCGCCCCCCAGACGTGACAGCACCACCTGTTCATTAAAACAGTCCCGCAAGCGCTGCCCTAAAATCTGAAGTAAATAATCACCTGCAATATGCCCTAAGGTGTCATTAATATGTTTGAAATAGTCTAAATCAATCAGCAAAAAGCCCACAGACTGTTGCTGCTGCTGGGCATTTTGAATGGTTTTTTTTAAAATTTTATTAAATGCGCCACGGTTATATAAGCCGGTTAATTCGTCGAGTTCAATGAGCTGTTGAAGATTTTTTTCCACAATTTCTTGTTGGGGAATATGATGCTGTAGAGTTAAAGGTTGAGTATCGTTTATGCTGGCATTCAGCATTTTATTCCGTGCATGCACTTGCTGATGCAGCTCGGTATGCTTTAAATAATGATCATGAATATCGGTGGCCGTCACCATCCAATCAATATTATCTAAATGTTGTACCGGTTGAACGGAAATCAGGCAAATTCTGTAGTCTTTTTCACCGTGTTGAATTCGGCATTCTTGTTCAAAACCTTGTTGGGTATGTAAAGCATGTTGCCAGAGTAAACTAAAGTTCGAATAATCATCAGGATGAATGAATTTTTCAGACGCATCGCTATGCTGTAGAGGAAGAGTCTGACCAATATAGTCGCAAAGCGCTTGATTATAATAATACTGATGTTGTTTGTTCTTGACCCAGACCAGCAGGGGGAATTGATCAAGGATATTTTGAATAATAAGATTTTTGTCAGATAATAGATTTAAAACGGATGTTTTGTCATCCTGATTACGAGGTCTTCGCTTGTTTTTGAAAATATTTTCCATAAAGCTCACCCATTTAAATAATCAAGATGCTTAAAGTGTGACGTATTTCACATAATTATACATATGAACATTTGGAAGTAGAACGATTAAGTTTGTATTTCTGATGGCTTACTTATTTTGTTGAATCGACTTCACTCTCTTTTTTAAACCATCTAAAAACGATTTAAAAGTCATTTAAAATTAAATTCACGTAAAACAGACAGAATAATGATGTGGATGATGTAAAAGTAACAATAGGATTTTTTTGTAAATCGGTTCATTTGAAATACGCGATATTAAAATTACATAGTAGACTTACTTTAAGTAGAGTAAAGAAATAACAAGATGTCTGAGAGCCATATCCCCCTCCCTGAACGACTGCGCCCGCGTGACTTGTCCGAAATTATTGGTCAAGATCATCTATTAGGGGCAAGTGCACCCTTACGTCAAATGATTGATCAGGGACATTTACCTTCGATTATTTTTTGGGGACCACCAGGGGTAGGAAAAACCACGATTGCTTTGCTTTTGGCACAGGCGGTGGATCGGCCATTTGTCAGTTTATCGGCCTTGAATACCGGGGTAAAAGAACTGCGTGAAGTGATTGCCGAAAGTGGCGATTTACTGACGCCTGTGGTATTTATTGACGAAATTCATCGTTTTAACAAGTCGCAGCAAGATGCCTTATTGAATGCAGTCGAGAAGGGGAAAATTACCTTAATTGGAGCGACGACAGAAAATCCATCTTTTGAAGTCAACAATGCCTTGTTGTCGCGTTGTCAGGTATATACCTTAAATGCCCTGGATGATGATGCAATTCGAACTTTGTTGAATAATGCGATAAAGCAGGATAATTTTTTAAAAGAACGTTATATCCAAATTGAAGAATACGAAGCATTACTGCAATTTGCTGCTGGTGATGCACGTAAGGCACTTAATTTACTGGATTTAATAGCCAGTACTTTTGAAACTGATGTAGAAAATATCATCACCAATGCCATAGTGGTCAAGGTGGCCCAGCAGAATATTGCCCGTTATGATAAATCAGGCGAGCAGCATTACGACTTGGTTTCGGCATTTATTAAATCGATTCGCGGCAGTGATCCGGATGCTGCCTTGTACTGGATGGCGCGCATGCTGAAAGGGGGCGAGGATCCAGTGTTTATTGCCCGTCGTATGCTCATCGCCGCTTCAGAAGATATTGGCAATTCGAATCCGAATGCCTTGCTGTTGGCAGGCGAGTGTTTCCGTTCAGTTCAAGCTGTAGGCATGCCGGAATGCCGGATTATTTTAGGTCAATGTGCGGTATATCTGGCGACCAGTGCTAAAAGTAACAGCACTTATTTGGCCATTAACAAGGCACTCGACTTAGCGGAAAAAACCGCGAATTTACCTGTGCCGCTACATTTACGCAATGCATCTACCAAATTGATGAAACAGCAAGGCTATGGTGTAGATTATCTTTATCCGCATAATTATCCTGAACATTTTGTCTTGCAAGACTATTTGCCGCCTGAATTAAAAGGCACCAAGCTGTATGAGTCCGCTCGAAATAAACGTGAAGTGGAAGGCGAGCGTCTACAACAGCGTCGTTGGCAGCAGGAACAGCAACAGCAGTAAGACAAAAAAAAGCCCAATCCATAGGACGGATTGGGCTGAAAATAGGATGTCTTGGGGGAGATACATCCTAGAGGGTAAACTAAATATCTTGGTCGGCAAGCAAGATGTTTTCAAGCCATCTAGGCCAACCTCTTGTCACCTGGTATGTAAGCTATATTAAATAAAAATCATAATGATGTAAAAACGTTCATTTTTATTAGTAACATCTGTTTTTTCGATTTTTGGGAATATAAAAAACCGAGCTAAACAGCCCGGTTTTTGAATCAGATAACTGATTAGATATCAGAAAGATCGATACCTAAACGTGCAGCAACTTCTTCATACGCTTCAACCACACCGCCTAAACCTTGACGGAAACGGTCTTTGTCGAGTTTTTTCTTGGTGTCTTTGTCCCATAGACGGCAACCGTCTGGAGAGAATTCATCACCTAGAACGATACGGTCGTGGAATACACCAAATTCAAGTTTGAAGTCAACAAGCAGCATATTACCTGCGTCAAACAAACCTTTAAGAACATCATTCACTTTGTAAGTCAGTTCTTTCATTTGCGCCAATTGTTCAGCTGTTGCCCAGCCTAAAGCAATTGCCTGAGATTCATTCACCATTGGATCGCCAAGCGCGTCATCTTTAAAGAACAATTCGAAAGTAGGTGGAACGAGTTCTTTACCTTCTTCTACACCCAAGCGACGGCACAATGAACCAGCAGCATAGTTACGTACTACACATTCAACTGGAATCATTTGCAATTTTTTCACTAAAACTTCAGTAGGAGAAAGAAGTTCTTCGAAGTGAGTTTCAATGCCAGCAGCAGCCAATTTTTCCATGATGAAGGCGTTAAAACGGTTGTTCACCTTGCCTTTACGATCCAGCTGTTCGATTTTTTCGCCGTTAAATGCAGATGCATCGTCACGGAAGACTAGGATGAGGTGATCTGCACTGTCTGTTTCATAAACAGATTTCGCTTTACCAGTATAGAGCAAGGTTTGTTTCAACATGGGGGAACCTTTTTCAAAAAAAAATGCCTAGTACGACTAGGCTGGCCAATTTTGGTAAATCTGGGTTAACAGTTCTGCAGCTTTTTCTTTGTCTGCAAAGCTGTTATCGGCATTGAACACAGCGATGTTGTTGCTTGTGCCTACAGAGGTCAGTCTTAATACATAAATCTGCTGATCAATCTTAATAGTCACTTCGTAACGATTTTTACTTTGACCCACAATGGTATGGTTCAGGCTGCTGAGGGTGGCAAGTGTGTACTGCCAAATTGTAGCAGAATTTCCATCGATTTTGAGCAGAGGATTTTGATTTCCATCACGAACCAGCTGTGGACGACTGACATTTGTACTGTCATTCTGATCACTTGCTGCTGCATTGGTCTGAGTTTTGTCTGGACGTGGTAGAGCAAAACGGTTGCCGCGCTTATTTTCCAGCTTCGGTGCATGCTCAATGGCAAGCGGGTCAACCGTTGGAGATGGATACAATGGCGTTGCTGGTCGAACCATTGAGCCTTCCGGATATTTCAGAGGTTCAAGGGTTGCTGTATTTTTATAGTCCAGTGAACCGTTACTGATTCCCATGGAACTACAACCCGCTAAACTGAATGCCGAAAGTGCAAGGATTAAACCAAAACGTAATTGCATAGTGTTGTGCTCTTTATTTAATGACACCCGAAGCGTTCAGTGCTTCACGCAATGGGGTACGATATTGTTCTGCAAGAGGAGTTAATGGTAAGCGAATACCGGTACCAATTAAGCCCATTTCATGGAGTGCCCATTTCACAGGAATTGGGTTAGATTCACAAAATAAAATATTGTGTAAATTTGCAACTTCATTATTTAAGGCTTCAGCGCGATCTGCATCACCTGCAAGTGCAGCAGCACAGATCTGGCTCATTTCTTTAGGTGCCACGTTAGCAGTCACCGAAATGTTGCCTTGTGCACCACAACCCATGAGCTGGTATGCAGTGGCATCATCACCCGAGTAAACGGTCATGTCTTTGCCGTTTAATCCTTCAATGAGTTCTTTACCACGGGCTACATCACCGGTCGCATCTTTAATGCCAATAATTTGTGGAATGTCAGCCAGACGGATTACGGTTTCATTGAGCATATCCACGCCAGTACGGCCCGGAACGTTATACAGAATTTGAGGTAAGTCTACCGCTTCAGCAATCGCTTTATAATGCTGATATAAACCTTCTTGAGTTGGTTTGTTGTAATAAGGCGTGACCAGGAGAGCTGCATCTGCGCCCAGCTCTTTGGCCTCACGCGTCAGTTCAATCGCTTCATGGGTAGAATTAGCCCCAGTACCTGCAATTACAGGAATACGTTTATTGGCCACACGAATGATTTCTTTAATCACCTGGGTATGTTCAGCCATGCTTAAAGTTGATGCTTCGCCTGTCGTGCCCACAGCTACAATACTGTTGGTGCCTTGTGCGATATGCCACTCAACGAGCTTTTCTAGACCCTTCCAATCTACGCTGCCATCTTCAAACATCGGGGTGACGATTGCGACAATTGAACCTTGAATGATCTGTGCTTGCTGAGTCATTTTAAAAAATTATCCTATTTGGCCATCCAACTGAGGTAGAAAAACAGAGACGTGGACGGTTACGTATTTTGATTTATAGCAAAATTCAATGGAATTGAATGAAATTGAATAATGCTTATGCAAATTATGAACGAACAAGCGGTGAAGAACAATATGCTTTAGTCAAACCATCTAAAAACTTTATGAAAAGCAAGTGAAAAATCTAACAAACAAAACCCCGTTCATTTTCTTAAATGAATTTGAATGATAATTTTAATCAGCTTAAAGCACTGAAAACCGTTTTTTGGACTGGAAAATGGCTGCTTCTGTCTTAAAAAGCTAGGCTTGACCCAATCAACTCGGTAATTCCGGGTAAAAAAATCGGAATTTAAGATTTAATACAGCTCAGCATAGACTTTTAAGCTATATGAATCAGACTATTCATCTATCAAAATGATCATTAAAAACGACCTTAGTAATTAATAAAAACTATTAATGTATTTTTGCTCTTTTCGCACAGGATGATTTTCAGAATAAAAATTATCCTGCTCAGATTAATTTTTTCTGTGTGAGTTAAAGTTGATTAAGTGTTTTTGCGACTATCTGTTTGGGGTATGGGGAAGTTTTAAATAGCCGGCACTTTTGTCAATAAAGTATAGATTATTCCACTTATTGGTAGTTATTTGAATTTCAAGACTCGTGGATGATGCTGTTCTATTTTGGACACTGATTGCACAAGGATTTTCCAATGGAAAGATCAGATAACAAGCATTCCGTCATTACCGTGGCAATCTGTTTTTTAATTGCTGTCATTGAAGGATTGGATATTCAGGCTGCCGGTATTGCAGCAGCCGGTATTCGTGAAGCTTTTGGCTTAGATAGTTCTCAGTTAGGAGTATTTTTTAGCGCAGGAATTCTAGGGTTATTGCCGGGTGCTCTGATTGGTGGGCGTTATTCAGACCGGATTGGTCGTAGAAAAGTACTGATTTGGTCAGTCGCCGTATTTGCTGTATTTACCTTATGTACCGTATGGGTAAACAGTTTCAATACCTTGTTATTGGTTCGCTTTTTAGCTGGTGCCGGTTTAGGTGCAGCAATGCCAAACTTGATCACGCTGGCATCTGAAGCGGTTAAGCCTGAGAACCGGGGACGTGCTGTAGGCCTGATGTATTGTGGTATGCCTGTGGGTGCGGCCATTTTGTCGTATGTTGCGAGTTTGGATTTTGGCTCCAACTGGAAAAATATTTTCTATCTAGGTGGTCTGTTGCCAATTATCGTGCTGCCTATTATGATTAAATTTCTACCAGAATCACGTGAATTCTTAAAAGCACAAAATACCCCTAAAACTGCTGCTGTCACTCAGGGTTCTTTTAAAGATTTGTTCAACAGCAGCAACTTGATGCGCACCTGCCTCATTTCAGTGAGCTATTTCTTCACCCTGATGGTGGTCTACATCATGTTGAGCTGGTTGCCTTCACTGTTTATGGAATTGGGCTTTACCCGTAAAGAAGGCAGTACTGCACAATTCTTCTTCATGGTCAGTGCAACGATTGGTACCATTGTACTGGGCATGCTGACGGATCGCTGGAAAAAAGCCTACGTGATTCTATTGATGTACGGCGGTATTTTGGCTGGTTTATTCTGCTTGAATGCAGCCAGCTCATTAACGCAAATGTATATGGCTTCTGCCTTGGTGGGTGCCTTCGTGATTGGTTGCCAAGGTGTACTGTATGCTTTCGGTAGTATTGTTTACCCAACTGAAGTACGTGCAACGGGTGTAGGTATGGCTTCAGCGGTAGGGCGTGTAGGCGCCATGCTTGGGCCAACCATTGCAGGTCAGTTGCTTGCCGCAGGTTTTGGTGCAGCAGGGGTAATTTCAGCTGCTATTCCATGTATCGTGATTTCAGCACTCTTTATGTTGATTCTGGTGCGTCGCTTACAAACACAAGCTTAATGTTTTGACTTATTAAAATAGCTCGCTATGGCGGGCTATTTTTATTTCTATCCCTCGCCTGTGCGCAAAGCACAAAATGACCGACAGCGGATAGAAAATGTAGGCCTGATTTGCCACGCGAGCATGATTCTTTACCTCCACAGCCATTATCTTTTTACCTGTATCTATAAATACTGCAATTTGTTTTGTTATATGCTTAACAAAAATCACAATAGGTAAAGAATGGACTGAGAATTATGCAAAAAAATACTGCTTTGATTGTTGTCGATGTACAAAATGGTTTTACGCCGGGTGGAAATTTAGCCGTAGCGAATGCAGATCAGATCATTCCAAACATTAACCAATTGGCACAGTATTTTGACAATATTGTGATTACTCAAGACTGGCATCCCCAGAATCATGTGTCATTTGCTGAAAATCATATAGCAAAGCAGCCATTTGAAACGATTGAGCTGGAGTATGGCACTCAGGTTTTGTGGCCGGTACATTGTGTACAAGGCACTGCTGATGCAGAGTTGCATCCGGATCTTTATTTACCCACAGCACAACTGGTCATCCGCAAGGGCACGCATGCCCATATCGACAGCTATTCAGCCTTTTTGGAAGCAGATCAGAAAACCACCACCGGTTTGGCCGGCTATTTAAAAGAACGCGGTATTGATACGGTTTTTATTGCAGGAATTGCCACTGATTTTTGTGTGGCCTGGACCGCAATAGATGCCTGTAAATTGGGATTTAAAACCTATGTGATTTCCGATGCCACCAAAGGCATCGATTTACACGGTTCATTACAGCATGCCTGGCAAGACATGCTCGCAGCCGGGGTCAAGCGTATTTTGATGAAGGATATTGTTCAACTCAGCAGCTGCTAAAAACATGATCAGGTTGAATAAAGCTGCTGATTTGTCTGATAGATATGGTAAAACGTCCTCTCTAGATCAGACCAGCATAAATATTGGATGTATTGTATGTCTGCTTTTTTGCGCTTTACGCAATTTATTCAGAAAACCTTTGCCCTCTGGGTAGTGCTATTTGCCGGTATTGCTTTAATTGTCCCGGAAGCCTTCGTCTGGCTTAAAGTCTATATTACCTGGATGCTCGGGATCATCATGTTTGGTATGGGCATGACCATGACGGTAGAGGACTTTAAAGGGGTATTGCAAAGTCCTAAAGCGGTTGGAATTGGTGTGGTTGCACAATTTGTGGTGATGCCGGGGCTGGCTTATCTGTTATGTCAGCTGTTTCAACTGCCACCGGAAATTGCCATAGGCGTGATACTGGTCGGCTGTTGCCCAGGCGGGACAGCATCTAACGTGATTACCTATATGGCCAAAGGAAATACCGCGTTATCGGTGGCCTGTACTTCGGTTTCGACGCTTTTAGCACCAGTATTAACCCCTGTGATTTTCTATCTTCTGGCCAGTCAATGGATTGAAATTAATGCCATGTCGATGTTGGGTTCAATACTTCAGGTGGTACTATTCCCGATTATTCTGGGTTTGATAGTTCGTGCAGTATTGAAGCGCAAAGTCGATGCCTATATTCAGGTGATGCCCTTGATTTCAGTGATGGCAATTGTAGCCATCGTGGCGGCAATTATTGCCGGTAGCAAGGTACAGATTCTGCAATCAGGTTTACTGATTTTAGGTGTGGTGGCCTTGCACAACGGTCTGGGCTATTTACTGGGATTCTGGGCAAGTCGCTTCTTTAAACTGCCTTATGCAGACAGTAAGGCTATTGCCATTGAAGTCGGCATGCAAAATTCAGGTTTAGGCGTGGCTTTAGCGGCAGTACATTTTGCTGCATCGCCCATTACTGCGGTGCCAAGTGCCATTTTTAGTTTATGGCATAACATTTCAGGCCCTGCATTAGCCAGTTATTGGGCAAACAGGGCCAATAAAATAGAATAATTGTGAAACAATCTCTGCTGAGCTCAGTTGAGACGTGTAGAGAATAAAAAAAGCCGAGCATAACAGCTCGGCTTTTTTATTGACCTCTTTTTAAGAGGCTTTGGATTGCTTGGCTTTTAAAATTTCCGTTCTAAATGTTTGTGCCAATTCGGCTACTTCGCTATCCATGCCGTTCATCATGAAAGCATGACGAGTCAACACATTGGTTGGATTCGGTATACTGACCAACTGGTAACGATCTGAAATATCTTTCAGTAATTCATTCGGCAAATGAATGGCACTTTCTTTGGCAGTCAATTGCTGTACCAGACGTTCTGCCGCTTGAACCGGGCTGAGATGCATCGCTTCAACATGACTGGAAATGGCACTGCGGGTTTGCAACACAAAACGCTTTTCTTCACGATAACGTTTATATAACACATCCGATAATAACTGGAATACGGTACTAATCATGACCAGACATTGCACTGCATTTGGCGTGTCCACCGACATGCTGATGGTTGCGCCATGTTCATCAAATTTATGCACCGTAGCGATATCCGAACTGTTTAATTTGTAGTGTTGAACACACAACTCTGTCGTTTTATTCAGGAAAATCTGACATAAATTGAAATACGGCACTGAAATGGTTTTATTGACCGAATCCATCAACTGTTTAGGGTCATAGAATTGGATATTTAAGGCAATACAGTTGTCATTCAGCACCATAGGTTTCGATTCTTTGACTTTCGCTTTTGCCTGAGCATTGCTCTGTGCCTGGGCAATTGCCACTGCGGCGTTATGCTGTTCCTGCTCTAAAGCCTGAGTCAGGGTTTGAATTTCATGTTTAAGGCGGGATTCATTATTGATACGCGCCAGATATTCGGTACGGCTTGGACGGGCAATGGCGCGATAAGCTAACCATAATAAGCCATGAATCAGCAACGATAATAAAATCGCCAGCCATTGGGTACGTAAAATTTCCCCAATACTCGGCTGAATCAGGGTAATTTCAATACTGCCGACTTTCTTTTCATTTTGCAGCGCTTCACGAACAAACACTTCGCCTTGGCGTGTTTTGGTTAAACCACCTGTTGCCAGTACCTGATTATTTGCATCTAGAATACGAATAGAAGCCACACTCGGGTTAGTGGCATAACGGTCGGCCAATAATGCCAATGACACCGTATTGGCCGGTTCCAGCTCGGACAGGCTGTCTGTGACCAGTTGCGAGGTCATCAGCTGTCCCTGACTGGCGCGGTTTGCATTCAGCTGATGCGTCGTCGCAAGGACCAGTAAAAAAGTGTGTAAAGCAAAACTTACAATCAGTAGGCTAGCAAATAGCCCTTGTCTAGGCGCATTCAACGTAAACTTCCAAGGCATTTATGTTCAAATTCGATTATGATTCTAACAATAGTTGTAGCTCAGATCCGAGTCAATTCATGCGAGAAATCATTCTTATATCATTTTTGGGACCCGACCAGCCTAATCAATTTACACGATTAATGCAGGTATTGTCCGTACATTCTTTACAAATTTTGGACGTTGGACAAGCCGTCATCCACAACCAACTGACTTTAGGTATTGTTGTTTCGTCAGATGACCAAACTGCTACAGCATTAGCCATGAAGGAGATTCTGATTCTAGCACATGATATTGGCTTAACAGTGCGCTTTAAACCAATCTCTGCATCAGAATATGATCAATGGGTGAGTGAAGGCGGGCAGACTCGCTATATCGTGACGGCTCTGGCACCGGAGCTAAGCGCATCACAGTTACAGGCGGTGACGCAGATTGTCTCCAATCAGGGCTTTAATATTGAAACAGTCACCCGTTTATCGGGACGTCCGGAACTGAATAATCAGGTGGAAGGACCAAAACGTTCTTGCGTGCAATTTGGCCTGAAAGGACAAATGCTGGATGCGACCGCCATGCGTGCGGCCTGCCTGCGTCTATCAGCTGAGCTGAGTGTCGATGTTGCGGTTCAAGAAGATAATGCTTACCGTCGTAATCGCCGTTTGGTCTGCTTCGACATGGACTCTACTTTAATTGAGCAAGAAGTCATTGATGAGTTGGCGATTGAAGCCGGTGTTGGTGAGCAAGTCGCTGAAATTACTGAACGTGCCATGCAAGGTGAACTGGACTTTCAGCAAAGCTTCCGTGCTCGTGTCGCCTTGCTCAAAGGGATGGATGCATCGGTTCTGCCAAAAATTGCCGAGCGTCTAACCGTGACCGAAGGGGCAGAGCGCCTGATTTCAACCTTGAAAGCATTGGGGTATAGAACCGCAATTCTTTCTGGTGGTTTCCAGTATTTTGCTGAATACCTGCAAGAGAAATTGGGTATTGATGAAGTACATGCCAATATTCTGGATGTACAAGATGGTCTGGTGACAGGTGAAGTCAAAGGACATATTGTTGATGGTGCGCGTAAAGCATTGCTGCTGCGTGAATTGGCCGACAAAATGGACATTTCACTGGAACAGGCGATTGCCGTGGGTGATGGTGCCAATGACTTGCCGATGCTGTCGATTGCCGGTCTAGGAGTGGCTTTCCGAGCCAAACCTTTGGTGCGTCAGAATGCCAATCAGGCGATTTCAAGTGTGGGTCTGGATGGGGTGTTATATCTGCTAGGTGTACATGATAAAGACCTCAGCCGTGCCTAATGCTTGAGTCCAACTATCGAATTTGATCTATAAAACGCGACATTGATGTCGCGTTTTTTGTTTAAAAACAAGCAAAATAAGATGAGTGGTTAAATGGAATCGTCGACAAAAACAGCATACAAATCATTATAAAAAAATATTTTTTTAACACTTTTAAGGCGTGGTTTTTTTGTAATGACACGGCAAGTCCGAGCCCATCTCACTTCCAGAAAAAGTTAAAAATAAAAAAATGTAATGACAAAATAATATTGCGACAAGGTGTGTCGCTTGCTGAAAATACAAGACTTTTTTTCTTAAAAAAACTCCGCATAATGCTTGCATAGAGATTGATATAAATATATTTCATCATTTATTCATGGTATCGGGGATTTAATTTAGACCCATATAAAAGTGTCAAAATCCTATAGAGGACGGAGGTTTTTATGGTTACAGCGAATTTAGCAACCATCATAGGCTTAAGCTTGATTGCCGCTGCTTTGATAGCTGTTTTCTTCTCGCCTTATCGTCGTTTGTTAAGCTTTATGTTTGCAGGTATGCTGTTTTGGGGACTAATTGAAGCGATTCGTTTAAGTACACAACTGCTCTTTGATTTACCCATGGCATACAGCTATCTGACTGCGTTAATGTCGGTGATGGTTATTGTGACCATGCTGTTAATCCGCGAAGATCGTCGTGCAGAGCGAGCTTTAGCCAAACGCCGCTATATTGAACATACACCAGTCTATGACGATGAGCAGCAACACTATTCAAGCCGCTAATTTGCAAGACTGATAAATCAAAGAAATTAAAAGATGTGCTCCGGCACATCTTTTTTTTATTCATTATTGTTATACAAAGCCTTACTTGAAAAAACACAAGTTATGGTAGGATAAGTCGTCAATTTTCCAACAATTACAATAGGCTTAAATGTCATGAAACTATCTTCGATTCCTGTCGTAAAATTACCACTGGTCGATGTAAGCACGGATCCGCTTGATTTATTAGTTGCGGGCTTGGCTTTGCGTATGAAGCAATTGGCACGTACCAGTCCAAAATTTATTGAACTGGTTCATGAACGTCAATTCCGTATTCAAATTGGTACCGACTTAGGTGTTGCACGTCAAATTATTGTAAACAATGGACAAATTGACACAGTATCAGGTGATGCAGAAAAAGCAGATTTTATTTTGCAATTTGCAGACAGTGAGCAGGGTGTAAAAACTTTAGTCAAAGGTGATCCAAGTGCTTTTATGACTGGCATGCAAAATGGCAGCATTAAAATGGAAGGCGATTTCGGTCTTTTGGTCTGGTTTAATAAAGTTGCAAAATTGATTCCACCAAAATTACCAAAACCGGTACAAGAAAAAGTGAAATTGGTACGTTCATTTATTCGTGAAAAAACCGGTAAATAATGAAGATTAATTGAAAAGTATAGTTTTTTTATTAATAATACCCCCCGCTTAAATAGGGGGGTATTCTAATGAAGAAAATTTTAACAGCTTCAGTAATTGCAGCTTTAATGACTTTTACTGGTTGTGCCAGTATTTTCTCTGGTTCAACACAGACTTTGACTTTTAAATCAGTACCAGAGTCGGCTAATATTACTATTACAAATAAATCAGGTGAAAAGATTCATACTGGCTCAACTCCTGCTACTGTGACTTTAAAACGCGGTAATGGTTTCTTTAAACCAGCGGGATATGAAGTGGCTTTCTCAAAAGAAGGTTTCCAAACTAAAAAAATTCAAGTAACTGCAAGTGTAAATGGTTGGTATATAGGTAATATTATCTTTGGTGGTTTACTTGGCCTTCTGATTATTGATCCAGCTACTGGAGCAATGTATACATTATCTCCAAAAGACGTAAATGCAGTCTTAGAAACTCAACAATCAGCAAAAGTTAAAGGCCTGCAATCATTAACAGTGATGTTAGTTCAAGACATTCCTACAGAGGTAATGGACCGTGCAAAATATCTTGCCACTCTTTAATTAAAATAAAAAAGCCCTCAATCGAGGGGCTTTTTTATGCTTGGAATATTGTCGCATTACTCCACTTCCAGATTAAACGTCACCGGACCATCATTGACCAGATGCACTTTCATGTCGGCTGCAAAAATACCGGTTTGTACTTGCTCAAATTGAGATTTTGCATAGTCCACCAAGGCTTCATATAACGCTTTAGCCTCGTTGGGTGGCATCGCTGGACCGAAGTCGGGGCGTAAGCCTTTTTGCGTTTGCGCCATTAAAGTAAATTGCGAAACCAGTAATAATCCACCGCCAGCCTGAGCCACATTCCAGCCCATTTTGCCCTGCTCATCATCAAAAAAGCGATATTTCAAAATCTTGTCGATCAGCTTTTTGCCCTTTTCCAGATTATCTTCTTTGCCTAATCCCAGAAAAACCAAAATGCCTTTTTCAATTTGTCCGGTTGTTTCACCTTCTACCACAACTTTTGCTTCTAGAACCCGTTGTAATAATGCACGCATAACTTAACCAATTTATATCTTCAATTTATCCGCCGCATTGTAGCAAACAGGCAGAAATTTAAGCGTTAAAATGCAAACAATATCGCAATAGCATCAGCAGGTTTTATTAAATATTTTCTTCTCTCTTTGCATACATAGACCCACCAAGGTTTTAACGAAAATGAATATAGATATTTGAACAGGAGACTTGTGGCAAAGGCATTTTGTAGCAAATGAAATAAAGACCTGGGATTGAAAAAAAGCGAGATTTAGCCCTGACTATATGGGCTTGACTGGCATAGCTGTACGCAAAACTAGCAATATCAAGATAAAAAGTGTGTTTTAATGCAGTCAGCACAGCGAAATTTCATTAGATATGGCTCCAATCATTCAATCTTTGCTTGATACTGACTTGTACAAATTTACCATGCTACAGGTGGTACTGCATAAATTTCCTCAAACGCACAGTGTTTATCATTTCCGTTGCCGTAATTTAGAGGATACCGTTTATCCACTGACGGATATTCTGGACGATTTGAACCAACAGCTCGACTATTTATGCCAGCTTAAGTTTAAAGAAGATGAGCTGCTCTATCTTCGCAGTTTACGTTTTATCAAAAGTGACTTTGTCGATTATCTGGAACTGTTCCAGCTAAAACGCCGTTTTATTAAAGCCCGCATTGATGAACAAGGTCGTCTGGACATTTGGGTTGAAGGCCCGATGGTTCAGGCGATGATGTTTGAAATCTTTGTTCTAGCCATTGTCAATCAGCTGTATTTCACGCGCATTCGTAGTGATCAGGTTTTGGCAGAAGGTGAACGTCGTTTACAGGCTAAAATTGCCCTGACTCAAAAATATCAAGCTGAACAAAATCCGGAAGATCCACCATTTCTGGTATCTGATTTTGGTACCCGCCGCCGTTATAGCTTTGCATGGCAAAAACATGTGATTGAAGAATTTCATGCAGCAGTACCTAACATTTTCCGTGGTACCAGCAATGTGCTGATTGCCAAAGAATTAGGGATTACCCCGATTGGGACGATGGCGCATGAATTCCTGCAAGCCTTTCAGGCGCTGGATGTGCGTCTACGCGATTTCCAGAAAGCGGCACTGGAAACCTGGGTGCAGGAATACCGTGGCGATTTAGGAATTGCCCTGACGGATGTGGTGGGGATGGATGCCTTCCTGCGTGACTTCGATCTGTATTTTGCCAAACTGTTCGATGGTTTACGGCATGATAGTGGCGATCCCTATGAGTGGGGTGACAAGGCTTATGCGCACTATAAAAAACTGAAAATTGACAGCAAAACCAAGATGCTGACTTTTAGTGATGGCTTGAATATCGAGAAAGCCTGGAACTTGCATCAGTATTTTAAAGACCGTTTTCAGGTCAGCTTTGGTATTGGTACCAATTTAACCAATGACCTGGGACAAAAACCCCTGAATATTGTGTTAAAACTGGTGGAATGTAATGGTCAATCAGTAGCCAAAATTTCTGACAGTCCAGGAAAAACCATGACCGATAACGATACTTTCTTGGCTTATTTACGTCAGGTATTTAATCTCGCCGAAGTAGAATAATCATGATTGCTATAGCTGATTTTTTGCTAAATGAATGCAAAAAATCAGCATAATAGTGAAAATGACTTGTGCTAAGATCGTCCTGTTGATCTAAATAAAACACGAAAAAAGTATGACTGTATCTGCATTTAATTTTGGTCTGCTGATAGAAGCAGAAGAGCTGGTTCCGTTTTTAGGCAATGAAAAATTACGCATTGTCGATTTAAGCCGTCGTTCTGTTTATGATCAATTGCATATTCCGCATGCCATTCATGTGCAACCGAAGCAACTGGTACGGCAAGAAGAACAGGCTTCAGGTTTATTGCCCGATGTAGAAGGCTTACAGGCCTTAATTGAGTATCTGAATATTTCTCCGGACCATCATGTCGTAGCTTATGATGATGAAGGCGGCGGCTGGGCGGGGCGCCTGATCTGGAACCTGCATTGTCTGGGTTTTGAAAATACCAGCGTGTTAAATGGCGGTATTCATGCCTGGCTGGCAGCCGGTTTGCCTACTTCTTCAGAAGTGGAAAAACCAGATCCTGTAGCGCATCTGGTGGAGATCAACCAGGAGAATATTGAAAAATACCGTATTGAATATGCAGATCTTTTAGAAAAAGTCCAAAACAATAATATTCAATTGTGGGATTGTCGTACTGAAGATGAATATACCGGTCTTCGACTCGCAGCGCGACGCGGCGGTCACATTCCAAATGCCCGACATTTTGAGTGGAGTACTGCCCTAAACCGTGAAAATCATTTAAAATTACATCCTTTAGAACGCACTCAACAGCGCTTAGAACAACTGGGTTTCAATTTAAAACAACCTGTGGTGGTTTATTGTCAGTCACATCACCGTTCGGGTTTGGCCTATATTCTGGGCCGATTACTCGGTTGGAAGATACGGGCTTATGATGGTGCGTGGAGTGAATGGGGCAACCGCCTCGACAGTCCGATTATTACCGGAGAGTTACCATCTTGAGCTTCGCATCACGTTTAAAAAAACAAATTTTTATTCAAGCGCAACGTGTTGTGCCACAACACCAATTATCACGTGTCGTGGGTAAACTGGCTGCCAGTGAACATCCGATTATCAAAAATACCGTGATTCAGGCTTTTAAAGCCCAGTATGGCATTGATATGTCGATTGCTGAACAAAGCAATGCATTGAAATTCAAATCATTTAACGATTTTTTTACCCGCTCTTTAAAACAGGGTGCACGTCAAATCGATACGGATCCACGTAGTATTGTTTCACCCGCCGATGGGGCTATCTCACAGTTGGGCAAGATTGAAGAAGGCGATATTTTTCAGGCCAAGGGTCAAAGCTTTTCGGTGGAAAAACTGATTGCCGATCCGCAATTGGCTGAACCTTTTAAAAATGGCCATTTTGCGACTGTGTATTTGTCACCTAAAGATTATCACCGTGTGCATATGCCTTTTGCCGGCACTTTGACTGAAACCTTGTATGTTCCAGGTGAACTGTTCTCGGTCAATCAAACCACTGCGGAAAATATTCCGGGCCTGTTTGCGCGTAATGAACGGATGGTGTGTTTGTTTGATACTGAACTTGGTCGTATGGCGGTAGTTTTAGTGGGGGCTATGATTGTGGCAGGCATTGAAACCGTAGCCACAGGCAAAGTAAAACCTACAGGACGCTTGGAGCTAAACCAGCACAATCTGTTTCTGGAAAAAGGTGCAGAGTTGGGCCGTTTCTACTTGGGCTCAACTGCGGTGATTTTATTTGAAAAAGATAAAATGCAGTGGGACGCGATGTTTAAAGCCAATTCTGTGGTGGTCATGGGTGAAGCTTTGGGACATACGGTTTAAATGCTTTTAGCCTCCCTTTTTTAAAGAGAGGTTGGAGGGATTATTTACCTCTTGAATTATATTAATCCTCCTCAGTCCCCCTTTGTTAAGGGGGATGTTTCATCAAGGAAAAAATTTAGGACGGTCAAAATAAAAAAGCGCCTCAAATGAGGCGCTTTTTTATGGATTAAACTTAGCGTTTCACCACAATAGAATCAATGCCACTGCGTTGTAAGGTCTGCTGGGCAATCATCGCAGCTTCCTGAGAATCATAAGGTCCTGAAATCACACGGTACCAGGTTTGACCGCCTTCCACCGATTTCACCACATCCGCAGACAAACCATTCAAGATAATTTCAGCACGGCGTGCATCGGCACTATCTGGATCAGGATAACTACGAACCTGCAGTATAAAACTTGGTGGCTGGGCAACTGGCGCTTCAGAAGCTTCTAGACCTGGCTCGGCGGTATCTGCCGGGGGAGCTGTTTCTGCTTCTGGTGCTTCAACAATCACCACAGTTCCCGAGTTTTTAGTTTCAGGCACAGCCTGATCAGGAATAGGCGTCACTTGCTGTTGTGGCAATAAATCGTAGAAACGATAATCTTTGTTTGTATCTTCCTGATAATGCTCAGAATTAATCTGATTCTTCGGTTTGACCGGTGCCCACGGCTTCCATAGCATCAAAGCTACAGCAAAACTCAACACGATTAAAATAACCACCAATGTTCCTAACCATGCAGGAATCAATGGCTTTTTCGGCTTACTCGGTCGCTCAGAGACACCGCGCTGCGTTTTTCCAAACACGTGGGACTTCCTTTTGTGCTAATTACATTGATGTAGGAGCAGATACACCTAATAATTCTAAACCATTACGTAATACTTGTTGTACGTTTACTGAAAGTAATAAACGGGCTTGCGTAAGTTCAGCATCATCATTGAGTACTTTATGCTCATTATACCAACCGTGGAATAAAGCTGCCAATTCTTTCAGATAGTTACCGACTTGATGCGGTTCATAACTGTTGGCTGCACGAATCACAATTTCCGGATAGGCTGCAAGTTTGGCCAGAATTTCAGTTTCGGCATCAAGATCCAGTTTTACCGCAAATTGACGTGCATTCGCAGCATCAAAATTCACATCGGTAGAGGCGGCTTTTTCAAGCATACGGCAGATACGGGCATGTGCATATTGAATGTAATACACCGCATTGTCCTTGCTTTGTGAAACAGCTAGGTCCAAGTCAAAGTCAATGTGCTGTTCAGATTTACGCATCACGTAGTAGAAACGCGCTGCATCATTACCGACTTCTTTACGCAGGTCACGTAAAGTCACGAACTGGCCTGAACGTGATGACATTTGCACCATCTCGCCGCCGCGCCACAAGCTTACGAACTGAACTAGAAGAACGGTTAATTTTTTCGAGTCATAACCCAGAGCATCAATCGCTGCTTTAACACGTGCGATATAGCCGTGGTGATCTGAACCCCAAATATCGATGATGTCAGTATAGCCACGTTGTAATTTATTCAGGTGGTAAGCAATGTCAGAGGCGAAATACGTGGTTTGACCATTACGGCGTTTGACCACGCGATCTTTTTCGTCGCCAAATGCAGTCGATTTAAACCAGATGTTGCCGTCTTGTTCATACAAGAAACCGCGTTGATCAAGCGTTTGCAGCGCTTCTTCAATTTTATCTGTCAATGATTCTTCACTGAACCACTGGTTGAAGGTTACTCCGAATTCGCCCAGGTCATCTTTAATATCATCAAGAATGGCTTTTAATGCCGCTTGCAAGAAAACGCGGTAGCCTTGACCGATTAATTGTTGTGAATTGAAAATCAAGCCATCGATATGTTTTTCTTTATCGCCTGAAAGTACAACCTTGTTGCCATCAGCATCGAGTTCAGCAGCAAACTGTACATCTTCAGGCACGTCTTTATAAACATCGGCAACTGGGCGTACATAGGCATCACCATTTTGGTCGATAATGCTTTGCGCGATTTCTTTCACATAGTCGCCTTGGTAGGCATTTTTAGGGAAAACCAGTTCCTGACCGGTGAGTTCCAGGTAACGCAAATAAGTCGAGGTTGCCAGGATGTCCATTTGACGGCCAGCGTCATTGACATAATACTCACGGTCAACTTTGGCACCCGTTGCTTCTAATAAGTTGGCAACTGTCATACCGTAGGCTGCACCACGACCATGACCGACGTGCAGGCTTGAAGTCGGGTTTGCTGAAACAAATTCAACTTGAATGCGTTTTTCCGCATTGGCTTGGGTACGACCAAATTGATCTTTTTGTGCTTGAATCTGGTCTAAAACAGCAAAGCGTTGGTCGGCATTCAAGAAGAAGTTAATAAAGCCGGGACCCGCAATTTCTGCTTTGCTGATGTCTGCTACTTCAGGCAATGCAGCAAGAATTTTTTCTGCAAGATCACGAGGCTTCATACCCGCAGCTTTAGAACCAATCATTGCAATATTTGAAGCGAAGTCACCGTGGCTTCGGTCTTTGGTTCGCGTTAAATGACCGTTGTTATTCCAGTCGGATGGAAGTACACCTTCAGCTTGAAGAGATTGCACTGCATGATCGAGAGCTGCTTGGATTGCCGTATTCATAATCAGTCGAAAAATAAATGTCGCAGAAAAACAGCAAATATAGCAAATTTCGTGCTCTTTAGGTGAACCCATTTGTATTGAATGAATCTTGTCCGATAACTAACCCGGAATTGAAACAGGATAAATTCTAGAAAAAATTCAAAAACAAATAGTTAATGGCGTATTGCAGATTTAAAGCAATGCACAATAAGGCCGCCACGATTCAAATGCCTGAGCTCAACTTTACAGCACCACATCAACCAAGGCGCGGATAATACCCAGAATTAAGCCAATAAAACCACCGACCACCACGCCATTGACCCGAATCATGTGTAAATCGCCACCGACTTCATTTTCAATTTTGTCGATCATTTCCCGTGAATCCCATTCATGAATACGTTCGCTAATAAAACGGATCACTTTTTCACTGTATTGATCACTCAAATTGACGGCAAGTCCGCTCATGCGGTCATTGAGTAATTGACGTACCGCCGGATTGGAAATGATGTTTTCCCCAACTTGCTGAATCGCAACACGCAGGTTTTTTGCAATGCCTGAATCGTCTTTGAGCAAGTCTGCCTTAATGGCATCACAGAGAATGACCACGGCTCCGCTAATAAAATTTAGGACCTGAGGACTGTCCAGCAGGGCATCTTTGGTACTGTTTAAACGATGGCTGGCTTCACTTTCACTATCGGCCAGTTCCAGCATCAGCTGCTGGCCCATCTGTTCAATTCTTTGCCGCCAGGGATGCTGCGGGTCGGCCAGCATCGATTCTACCCGTTCAATCAGTGAATTGATGGTGCGTTGCTGCACATCAATACCAATCCAGCTGGCGCCTTTGGCCAGTTTCCACACTCCGAGTTCCTTGAACAGCTGGCGAGTCAGTTCATGGGCTTTTTCAGGATGTGAGATCATCCATTCATGCGCCAAATCCAGTCCACGTTGCAATACGTCCTGATGGAAGTCATTTTCCAGCACCGCGCGCAGCATTTCACTGGCAAGCGTGTTGATCTGGGTGTTGCGAACCCATTGCACACTGTTGTTCTGAATAAAGTTTCCAATCTGCTCCTGACCGACGAATTCAAAAATCTTGGGTACGGTTTGCTGAATAACTTGGGTGACCTGGCTATTATTTTCCGGCTTGGCCAGCCATTGCCCGACTGCCAGACTAAGGTCGGTATTGTTCAGGCTGCGTTTAACCACCTGGGGTGATAAAAAGTTTTCCTGTACAAAACGACCCATGGATTCGGCAATACGGGCTTTATTACGTGGAATAATTTCAGTGTGATCGAGCAGGAATTTGGGAATAGGCATTTTCCCAAACGGATTGCGAAACAGCACGGTAATGGCATACCAGTCGGCCAGTCCGCCGACCACACCCGCTTCGGCGGAAAGCATCAGAATATGAATTAGCCAGGCATAGTCAGGAATCAGCTTGGCGACCACCATCAGCACTAACCATGCGACAATCGCGCTGATGAGGGCAATGGTGGCAAAGCGTTTACTGCGTTGCAAACTCGGTGTTGTGGCTGCTTCCGCTGTGGTCATGCAAGATTCCTGTTATTTGCTAGGCGATTGTTATTTTGCTGTTTCCGGTACTGCTGGCACGAGTATTTGACCGTTTGGACCCAGGCCATATTTTTGTCCTAAATATTTTAAAATCAAATAGGCATCAAAGGCATCATCCGGTGCTTTTTTCTGATCTTTATAACATTCAATGGTATAGGAAACCTGTACCGGGTCAATGGTCACTACGCGCGGCATATCATAAAACGGGTCAGGCCAGAAACCGGGATAACGACGATAATAACCATAAGGGTAATACATCGGGGTAGAGTAGACCACGGCCTGACGGGGTGGCTGGCTACGGTTACTCGGATCATTCAGCACTTTAAAATAGCGGAATCCATTTTGTACCGTAGTCTGGGCTGCTTTCACCAGGGTGATTTCTTCGGCAGTTCCAAAACTCATATTGGGACGGGCCTGGAAACTGATGCGATAGGTTTGTGTATTTAAGGGCGTATTACTGAATTGCCCCAGCTGGTCAAAAGTCAGCGGTTTGGAAGGTGTGGTTGCACAGCCTGTAAGTGCGATGGCCACGGCCATGCTCAAACCTATAATGCTGTTCTTCATGTTAAACCTCCATACCATTTACTGTGTGCGGGAGGAGACACAATAAATGGTTAGAAACTACTATTCGGTTGGGTTAAGAATTCGAGCTCTTCTGCAGTTGAGGTGCGCGCCAGGATAGGGTTGCGGTGCGGATAGCGCCCGAAACGGTCAATAATGGCTTTATGCATTTTTTCATAATCCAGATTCATGGGATTATTTAAGCGTTGAAATAATTTTAACGCGAATTCGTGGATCAGTTTTGATTCACTGTGCATAAAGGGCATGTATAAAAACGCACGTTGTTCTGGACTTAATTGTTTATCCAAATCCAGACTAATGGCTTCTTGCGCCAGTGCCAATGCCAAGGCATCCTGGGCAAAAGCTTGGGCTTGATCCCGAAACAGATTACGCGAGAATTGATCCAGAATAATGATTTCTGCCAGGCGGCCTTCAGCAGTTTTACGCCATGACCACAGTTCGGCCTGTGCCGCTTTTTGGTGAATGTCATGAAACTTTTGCTTGATCAGTGCATCAAAATCATCACTTTTTGCAAACCATAAGGGCTGGGTTTCCGGGCTAAACCAAAAGTCCAAAATATCTGGATAATTCATAATATTTACAATTCCTTAGCACTTATTATTCAATACAAACACAAAATTCAGATGTCTTATACAGTAACTTTGTGATAAAAATTTGCCAGAAAATAAATGGTCATTTTGCTTGAAAACTAGACACGGTGTGATTTGACCGCACCAATTCACGTTATACTGATATAAACTGATGATTTTATTTTAGTAGTTATCTTCCGCTAAGCGAGATTGTAATGAGTCAACCCGAATCGACCCCTCAAGTTATGGTACCAGCTTGGGTGGATTCTTCGCTGTTTAAAGGCATGCTGCGAGGTATTGAACGAGAAAGCCTGCGCATGCAAAGCAATGGTTTTTTATCGCAAGCAGCGCATCCAAAAGCATTGGGGTCGGCATTAACACATCCGCATATTACCACTGACTATTCCGAAGCCTTGATGGAGTTTATTACCCCTCCACAAGACAGCATTAAAAAAGCACTTGATTATTTAACCGATATTCATGCCGTTGCGCATCGCCATTTAGAACATGGGGAAAAACTCTGGCCCTTGTCGATGCCGTGTATGTTGGATGATAACGAAGAAAACATTCGTCTAGCCCAATATGGCAGTTCCAATATTGGACGCTTCAAGACTTTGTATCGTCGTGGCTTAGGGGTGCGTTATGGCCGCCGTATGCAAACCATTTCCGGGGTGCATTATAATTTATCTTTTCCTGATCAAGTATTTGAAGCGCTGCAGCAACATGAAAGCGATGAAGCGCTCAAAAGCCTGAGTTTGCAGGATTATCGCAGTCACCGTTATTTTGGCCTCATCCGTAACTTTATCCGTTTGACCCCCTTAGTGATGTTTTTGGTGGGCGCCAGTCCTTCTGTTTGCCAGTGCTTTATGACCGGACGTGAACATCATCTGCTGCCTTTGTTAAAAGGCACCTTGTTCCTGCCGTATGCAACAGCACTGCGGATGGGCAATTTTGGCTATCAGAATTCTGCACAGAAGCAATTGGGCATTCACTACAATAACCTGTCAGGTTATTTGGATGGTTTGCAGAAAGCGGTAAAAACACCTTATGCGCCTTTTAGCCGTTTAGGACTAAATGATGAACAGGGTGAGCCGATTCAAATTAATGACCATGTGCTGCAAATTGAAAACGAGTACTACAGTCTGGTTCGTCCGAAACAGGTGCCGCAAGCGGGAGAAACTCCATCCCAGGCGCTGCAAAATCGCGGGGTCGGGTATGTTGAACTGCGCGCAGTCGATGTCAATCCATATAGTCCGATCGGTGTTGATGAGAACACGGCAGCATTTCTGGAAGTATTGGCACTGCATTGCCTGGTACAAGAGAGTCCCGATTTGCTCGATCCGGAACAGGAACAGATTGAGCGTAATCAGATGGAAGTGGTCAATCGGGGTCGTGCACCAAATGCCTCTATTGTAGATGCAGCAGGAGAACATCCGATTGAAGACTGGGCACGTGCGCATGTCATGCAAATGCAGCCTTGGGCTGATTTACTGGACGCGGCTTATGACACTGACATGTACTCAGCAGCCTTGACCGTAATGCTTAATCGCATTGATGAGGTGGATCAAACCCTGTCAGCACAAGTTATTGCCGATACGCTGGAAAATGGCGGAACCTGGAGTTTTGGTAGCGTGATGGCACTGCAACATGCGACCACTTATGAACAACATCCGTTAAGCCCGGAAACGCTGGCTTATTTTGATGATTTAGCGGGGCAATCATTGCAGCAACAACAGCAACTGGAACAGGATACTGCGCTCAGTTTTGAGCAATATCTTGCCGATTATCGATAAAAATTAATACGAGGATTTACCATGCAATGGAGTTATCGCTTCGTGAGTGGTCTGTTATTTTTAGCCAGTGTCATTGGGATGGCATTTGCATTGTATTTAGAGCATGGACAAGGACTTGAGCCTTGTCCACTCTGCATTTTTCAGCGTATCGGCTTGATTGGGCTAGGGATTATTTCTCTGATTGCTTTTTTGCATAACCCGAACTCAAATGCGGTTAAACGTATTTACGCCCTGTTGGGTTCAATCAGTATTCTTTGGTCTGCAGGTGTAGCAGCGCGTCATGTCTGGCTGCAAAATTTGCCACCCGATCAGGTACCGAGTTGTGGTCCTGGCCTAGATTACTGGGTAGAGACTTTACCGTTAAAGGCGGTATTTGAACAGGTGCTGACAGGTTCGGGGGAATGTGCCAAGGTCGATTGGACCTTCTTGGGACAATCCCTTCCGGTATGGTCATTGGCTTTCTTTGCGGTACTGGCCTTGATTAGCCTGTGGCAACTGTTGCGTCGCTATCCGTTTGTGAGCGCTAAAGCTGCGAAGGAAAAATAAAAAGCTAAATAAAAAAGCCAACATTGAGTTGGCTTTTTTATTCCTGGTTTAAGTCAGTGCAATGCCCGCCAAATCTTCCAGTTGCATGCGGTATTCATGTACTTCTTCTTTGATCTGTTCATTTTCTGGCGGGTAGAACCATTTCACAATCTGTTCTGCCACACTGGAATGATAGTTAATTTCAAAATGACTCAAGCCATAAAAGATCGCTTTATGGGATTCCGGCACTTTCAGTTGAAAACGCGGATTTGGATGTTCACCTAAAGCACTTTCCACACTGACCAAATAATCACCCAGCACCTTTAAGGTTCGGTTCTTTTTATTTTCATATTCAATGGTGCCTGCAACCAAGTAGGTATTGATATGTTTCGGTAGGGGTGCCGGTTTACGGTTGTCATCCATGCCACCAATTCGGGCATCATTATGCTCCCAGTCATCATCACGGACACTGCCATAACGCAAATCCAGAATGCCATTGCTGCGGATATTGACAATATGCCGGATGATTTTTACGAAGGGAAAATGCCCCAGTTTGTCTTGCAGGATAAAACCAAAACGCTCCAAGACGGCACCATGGTGCGGAGAGCCCAGACAGACCAGGTTTTCGGTCAGATGTATCCATTGATACATGTTTTGCTTGCCGTAAAACAGCGCACTGCGCGAAACCAGGCCGCCCATACTGTGGCCGATCAAATCAATACTGGTAATACGCGGATTGCGACGAATCAGATCTTCCAGCGTATTGGCCAGGCTACGACCATTGGCCGAGATCCGGCGTCCGCTATTGTAATTCAGGTAGAGCATGGTGTTCTGGTCACGTTGCGCCAATAACTTCTCACCTATACCGCCGTATTGAGTGTTGGTCCAGTCCAGATGGTTCATGCATAAGCCATGTACAAAAATCACTACGCGACCGGATAAATCGCCCTTTTGCAGTCCGCCATAGTGGTCATACAGCACCATCGGCAGTGCCATCGGGTTTTGATATTTTAATAAATAATCGCCCAGCACCCCGTTAAGCACCCCGACTAAAAAGTGGAGTGTCGGTGTCAGCGGTTTATCATGCAATTTCGGATATTTTTCAATAATTCGACGTAAGCCGGGTGCCAGTAAATAGTTCCCATAATTGAGTAAGGTGTCGAAGGAAAACTGATACAGTTTGTCGATATGAGGAATTTTTTGTAATTTTTTCGAGCGCTGCTCACTCATGCCAAACACGCTAATTAAAATCTCGCGTTGAATTGCCTGGATCAAGTCCTGCATAACATCGCCTAGACGAGTCGTCACCAATTGTGCGAGACCTTCCAATACATCAGCCTGACTGGGTGGTGTACGGTCCCACCTACAATAAGTTTCATGTAATGGGGTTAAACTCGGCATTTGATCCTGTCCTTTTTCTGACCATGTTTCCCATACTCTTTATTTTTTCTTGGGATCACGGTATAAACTCTTAACTTTTCATTTTATATTGTTCGTCTCGAACAGCTTTTACAATAACGATGATTGCGCCTTGGGATTAATTTTTTTGTCTGACAATTCGGGGTTTATCTATATTAAAACAGACGGATAACCGAGATTTGTGTATAAAATGAATCTAGATTAAATTTCACATTGATACAATAAAAACCATGAACATCATTTATTTACATGGGTTTCAAAGCAGTTCTTTATCGATAAAAGGACAGCAAATTAAAGACTACTGTCAGCAATTGAATAATGTTCAGGTGCATCTGCCGGATCTTAACCTGCCTCCTGAGCAGACGCTGGCACATGTAGCTGACATGATTGAAAGCCTAGATCGGGTCGTGCTGGTCGGGAGCAGTCTGGGCGGCTTTTATGCGACACAATTAGTCGCAAAGTATGGCGTGCCGGCTGTTCTCATTAATCCCGCTATGCGACCATGGCAACTGTTTCGCGACTTATTTGGCGTCGAGCAGATTCCCTATGTGGTCAGTGATGAATGGACTTTAGATGAGAGCCATCTGGATCAGCTTGAGCAGATGGCAGTGCCATTTGTACACGATGCAGACAAAATTTTAGTGTTATTACAACAAGGCGATGAAGTTTTGGATTATCGTGAGGCACAGCGCTATTATAGCAACGTTTCGCATCAGTCCATGCTGATTACCGAAGCAAAAGGCAATCATGCGATGGAAAATTTCGCAGACAAAATACCGATGGCATTACAGTTTTTATCGGATTGTATAAATTAAGGAAACAGTACAACGTGTCTCAATATACGGCTCAATCACTTGAAGTTTTATCTGGTTTAGATCCGGTACGTCGTCGTCCGGGGATGTATACCGATACCACTCGTCCAAACCATTTGGCGCAAGAAGTCATTGATAATGCTGTGGATGAGGCGCTAGCAGGCCATGCCAATAAAATTACCGTCACGGTATATAAAGACGGTTCCCTGTCAGTTGAAGATAATGGCCGGGGTATGCCGGTGGATATCCATCCTGAATATGGTCAAAGCGGGATTGAAATTATCCTGACCAAACTGCATGCCGGCGGTAAGTTCAGTACCGATAACTACCAGTTCTCTGGTGGTTTGCATGGCGTGGGTATTTCAGTGGTTAACGCGCTTTCCACTCGGGTAGAAGTGGAAGTACAGCGTCAGGGCAACCTGTATAAAATGGCCTTTGAACGGGGCGAGCCAGTGGCACCGCTTGAAGTGCTGCAAGGTAAGGCACCGAAACGCGCCACAGGCACCACGGTACATTTCTGGCCGGAAGCCAAATATTTTGATTCACCCAAGTTTGCTTTAAAAGCCTTAAAACATAATTTAAAAGCCAAAGCCGTGTTAGCGGCAGGCTTGCAGATCAACTATGTTGATCAAATCAATGATGAGAAGATCACCTGGCAGTTTGAAAATGGTCTGGTCGACTATTTAATGGATGAGCTTGAAGACCGGGAAATCATTCCAAACCCTGCTTTTGTAGCGAGTGGCGAAGCTGAACGTGCCAGTGCTGAATTTGCGATTTGCTGGAATGCCGAAGGTGGCGAACAAATCCAGGAAAGCTATGTCAACCTGATTCCAACCGCGCAAGGCGGTACCCACGTCAATGGTTTACGTTCAGGGGTCACCGATGCAATGCGTGAGTTCTGTGAGCTGCGTAATCTGTTGCCGCGTAATCTGAAACTGTCTGCGGAAGATGTCTGGGATGGAGTGAATTACATTCTGTCGTTAAAATTTCAGGAACCACAATTTTCCGGTCAAACCAAAGAGCGTCTGTCGAGCCGTGAAGCATCCAGCATTGTGCTGAATATTGCTAAAGATGCTTTCGCGCTGTGGCTGAATCAGAATTCAGACATTGCCATGCAGCTGGCTGAACTGGCGATTGCCAAGGCGGGTCGCCGTTTAAAAGCGGCGAAAAAAGTTGAACGTAAGAAGATTGTTTCCGGGCCTGCGCTACCGGGTAAACTGGCAGACTGCGTAGGGCATACCCTGGAAGAATCGGAATTGTTTATTGTGGAAGGGGATTCTGCGGGTGGATCAGCCAAACAGGCACGGGACAAAAATTTTCAGGCCATCATGCCAATTCGCGGAAAAATCTTAAATACCTGGGAAGTGTCTTCTGATGAAGTGCTGGGTTCTCAGGAAGTGCATGACATTGCGATTGCCATTGGGGTTGACCCGGGCAGTGATGACCTGTCAGAACTTCGCTACGGTAAAATCTGTATTCTGGCCGATGCCGATTCGGATGGTCTGCATATTGCGACCCTGCTCTGTGCCTTGTTTGTGAAACATTTTCCAACCATGGTGGAAGAAGGGCATCTGTTTGTGGCTATGCCGCCATTATTCCGTATTGATGATGCTAAAGATGTGCACTATGCACTGGATGAAGACGAGCTGGAAAGCATTCTGAAAAAATGCAAAAGCAAGAATCCGCAAATCACCCGATTCAAAGGCTTGGGCGAAATGAACGCCAGTCAGCTACGCGAAACCACCATGGACCCCAATACCCGTCGTTTGGTGCAGCTGGATCTGGATGATGCACATTTTACTGCCGGTCTACTGGATAAACTGCTTGCGAAAAAACGCTCATCGGACCGTAAACACTGGTTAGAACAGAAAGGTAATCTGGCGGATTTAGCGGTTTAGTTTTTATTTGAATGCATACACCACGTTCATGAAGAAGCCCGCAAGTGCGTAATGCTGATCAGTTAAGGAGTTTAGAAATAAACTCCTTAATTTTTAGTAATTCATGTCAGATTTTTATTGTTTTAAATCAAATACTTGAATCTTATTTATTACTTTGGTTTCGTCCTGAGAAGCATTGCTTCGTAAGATCAAAGGCATCTTGCGGAGCAATGCTCTTCACCGCAAAACTCGTTAGCCACTATCAACTAGCAAATCTGTCGCAGAAACAATCATTTTTTAATCTTGCGGTGCAATGCACCTCATGCCTCAAACAATTGCGGATGACTTTCCCACATATCAACTACAGTCATGAATTTAAAAAAGAAAATTCCAGTCAGTTTCTTAACTGACTGGCAATTAGGCAAATGCGGGCTTTTTTTATGTATTTAAATTGAGTTGCATCAACACCAGGTCACGCCATTTCCCAAATTTCTGTCCCACTTCTGGCATATAACCGGTCTGCTTAAAACCTAATTTTTCATGCAACACAATGGATGCCTGATTTTCATGATCAATCGCCGCAACCATCACATGAATCTGATTCTGCCGTGCATGATTCATCAGTTTCAGCATTAACGTTTTGCCTAGACCCTGGCCCTGAAAGTCGGGATGAATAAAAACCGAATGTTCAACGGTCTGTTTAAAGCCTTGAATCTGACGGAAAGAAGAGTAATCGGCGTAGCCAGTGATTTGTTTGGATTCAGGATGTTCAGCGACCAATAAGGGAAATTGTTGGGTAATGAGGTCGCTAAACCAGTGTTGAAAATCTTCAATAGACTTTGGTGTACTATTCCAGGTCACAGTGCCATTTAAAATTTCAGCATTATAAATTTTCAGGATTTGTTCTAAATCTTGTCTTTGGGCGGGACGGATCAAAAAGTCCATGGGTATAGGCCGGATGAATAAATAAGATGATGAGTTTAAAAATAAATCTTATTTTCAGCAATAAAAAAAGCAAGACCGAAGCCGTGCTTTTCAACGTTTAAAATGTGGGGCTTAGAAATGGTATTTAACCAAAGCACTGACATCGTTTTGATCAACGCCTTGAATACCAAATTTGTTGTTCCAAACCGAGTGTTCGATACCCACATATAATTTGGTTTTAGGTGAAATGTGTTTACCTACATTCCATTTGTACTGGCTGGTCCAGTTCAGCTCGCTTGCTTGAGCGCCTTTTTCAGCTGTTGACCAATCCAGGAAGGCATCAACCAGGAAATCTTCTGAACCCAATTTAAACGGAACGGCATAAGTGATTGTCATTTGATAATCATCTTTAGTGAAAGCTGATTTCGAATCGTTATCTGCTTTATAGAAGTTCACATTGGCATATTGGGTATATGGAATATCTAAAGCGAAACCAATACCGTACAGGAAGTTATTAAACTCTTGGTTTTGGTCGTATCCTGCATTATGTTCCCAAGTTGTTGCAATAAGCACATCTTTAATTGGACCAAAAGAAAGATCTTTTCCAGATACTTCGCCTAAGCTTAAACGTGGTGCTAACTCGAAATATGTATTTTGTTCATCATTGCCATCCACTTGTTGGTCAACAAAGAAAAATACATCTGAGTATTTAAGTTTAGCTGCGTATTCTGCAGTCACGGTCGTACGGTCTTCAGTACCTACTTTATAGTGATCACCATAAAGACCAGTCACGCTGAAGTCTTGCCAGATTGGCGCAGCTTGAGTAAGTGCAGCAGTTGAAGCCAATGCACATGTAGCAAAAATTTGTGTAAGTTTCATTAAAAGATATCTCCCCCGAGAAGCACACAAAGCATACAGATTCTTTGGCAAAAATAAAGCCAAAATTGATCAATAATTCAAACTAATGTAATTCTCTAAGATAGCTTTTAAGTCAAAATTACACTACCGCTTTGATACTTAAAAAAACATGCTTATAAAAAACATAAAATAATTTTAATGAGCAGTTCTGCTCAATAAAAAATAATATGAGATTTATCAAGTAACTTAGTAAATAAAGTTAAATCACATTATTTTTATATGGATATTAAAAAATATCAAAATACTACTTGCATAAGCTTCACCTAGCCCCTTATATTCAAAGCATAAGGACACGATTCTGCAGACTCAAAAGTGTTCATCGTTCAATGTGGAGGAATTCGTTCCAAGCTAATTTGAAGATGTTTCGCGCTGTTTTTTTTACAGTAAGTTTAAACGTGCCAAGATAAAAAAGTTTTGCACAAAAGATGTAAATAGAAGAGGATGAAATTATATGAACATTGAAATCCGTACAGATAAAAACATTCAAAATAGTGAACGTTTAATTACTTATGTTCGTGCAGAACTGAATGCAGAATTCCAGCGTTATAGTGAACGTATTACTCATTTTTCGGTTCATTTTAGTGATGAAAATGGTGCCAAAGGTGGTGCAGATGATATTCACTGCATGATCGAAGCGCGCCCGTCAGGGTTGAAGCCTGTGGTGGTGAATCATCATGGTTTTAATATCGATACTGCTATTCATGGAGCCATTGACCGCTTAAAACGCAGTTTGGAACATTTATTTGAAAAAATAGATGACCCTCGTGCTGCGGTGCCGGTCCTTGCTGAAGATACAGAAACAGCTGATGTGGATGAAGTCAATCATTAAGCAAAATTTTGCTTAAATGAATAAAAAAGCTCTTCGGAGCTTTTTTTTATTGGCTTTTGGTGCACTGTTCGGGATAAGAAAAAATGAATAAAAAATATACTCCTTATACATTTAGCTAAAACAAATGCCAGTTTATTCGGCATAATAGTCAAAAAATGATTGAAGAGTATTTTCTCCATGTTAACAGCGCAACAACAAGTCTTTGTACAGGCAATAGAAGAGCTGGATCTTGCTCAGGTACAACGTCTTTTGGCAGAAGGTCTCGATCCTAATTTTATTGATCTGGAAAAAGGCCCGGCTATTTCTGTCTGGTCAGATGGTTTGTTTCACTGGTGGGAACAGATTTGCGAAGCCTATGAGGCGGGTTCGCCTTTATCTGAACAGCAAAAGCAGCAGAATTTGGCGGTTCATCTTGAAATTCTAGAGGCTCTTATTCAAGCCAAGGTGAATTTACATTTATGGGATGCCGAAGAACTGTATGGTCCATTATGGGATGCGGCCAGTTCTGCCTGTGTGCCTGCAGTAAAACGTTTACTGGATGAAAAAGTAGATCCTAATACGAAAGATGAGGATGGCCAGACCATTTTATCTTCAATTAGTGATTTATTCTTTGATTGTGATTTTGATGAAATCAACTGGTCAGAAGCATTGGCTGAAGAAAAACAAACTTTAGAATTACTCCGTAGTCATGGGGCTAAAATGACTAAAGAATTAACATAATCAGTGAGATAACTCATGTCAGTCGTAAAAACAGTAAGTTTCATTTTTGCAGCGGGTTTCAGTATCAATGCGATGGCTGCAGATTTTTCTTTTGACCGTCCGGGTGCGGGTGTAGGCACGGGTATTACACCTGTCGGTCAGCTGGCATGGGAACAAGGCTTACCAAGTTTAAGCTATTCAGAAAGCAGAGATGAAAACGGGATTAAAGTTAAAAACACCACTTTAAATGCCGACATGTTATTGCGTACCGGTTTGGCTCAAGACCTGGAATTGCAGTTAGGCTGGCAAGGTCCATCCTGGTCAAAAACCAAAATGGCAGGCCGGTCTGTTGAAGAAGATGGTTTGGGTGATGTCAGCATTGGGGTGAAAAAAGCCATCAATCTGGATGATGAAAAGCTTTCTATGGCCATTTTAGCCGAAGCGATTCTTGCAACCGGTAATGATGAGTTCAGTAATCAAGATGATATTTACAGTCTGACTTCGGCTGTGGCTTATGATTATAGTGATCTCATTCGTACTGCTATAACCATGCGTTATGAAGCGCAAAACAGCAATTGGGCTGTGACTGCAATCCCGACCATTGAATATAAAATTACCGACAAATTGTCCGGTTTTTCTGAACTGGTCTATCGCAAAGCCGAAAGTCAGAATTATGAATATGCCTTAGGTTCCGGACTCATTTATGCGCTGAATGAACGTGTGCAAATGGATGCCAGTATCGGTGTAGACTTAAATGGCCGAGATAAAAATTATCAATCAGGTTTGGGTGTTTCCTTCCTATTCTAATTAAAAAAATAAACTGATATGAAAAAGCATTTTCCAGACTTTGGTTTGTGGTTGCATTCTGCTCTAAGCGGATTGATGTGTAGTGTTATTTTATTGTGTTCCATGACACTACAGGCGCAGGATCAACTGCTGGCAGCCGAGGATGCTTTTTCTTTTAGTGTTGAATCCAGCAGCACCCATGAAGCCCAACTCAAATGGACGATTCCAGATCGCTATTATTTATATCAGCATAAATTTGAAGTCCGGCAAGGGGGGCAAAAGCTGGCGTTAAAATTGCCGCCAGCGACCGATTTGCATGATGAAAATTATGGTCATACTCAGGTCTATTTTCACAATGTCCAATTCACGGTTCCGACCGAAGCATCTAGAACCTATCAGGTGACGTGGCAGGGCTGTGCCCAGGACCGGATTTGCTATCCCCCGCAAACCATTGAGTTCCAGACCGATATTGATGGCTTGGTGCTGTTGCAAAATCAGGCCAGAACAAGCAAGCGTCTACTTGATCTTTCCACCTCTTCAAACAGTTCCATCAGCGGTCAAACAACTTTGAATGCTGAACAAAATAGCCTTCTGCCGAACAATAAGCCTGTCCCATCAGATACTGCACAAGATCAAATGTGGTCGGCAAAACTGGCCGAAAATTCTTTGCTTTATAGTTTATTGCTGTTTTTCGGTTTAGGCATATTGCTGGCCTTTACGCCATGTTCATTACCGATGCTGCCCATTTTAACCTCACTGATTGTGCGTAACAGTAAAGGGCTGAAAGCCTGGATGATTGCCCTGGTCTTTGTTTGCAGTATGGCCATGGTCTATGCGGTTTTAGGCTTAATTGCTTCATCTGCCGGTTTGAACTTTCAGCGCTGGCTACAGCAGCCTTCCACCCTGATTGCTTTTAGTGGCTTATTTGTTTTATTTGCACTGAATTTATTTGGTTTATTTGAACTTAAATTGCCGCAAGCTTTGGTCAACCGCCTGGATCAGGTCCAGTCCATACAAAAAGGCGGCAGCCTAATTGGCGCGGCTATTATGGGCATGATCTCGGCACTGCTG
>NZ_DJDC01000003.1:0-3629 GCF_002430855.1 Acinetobacter sp. UBA5934
TTGGTATTGCCTGCCCGATTGATTGGGTCCGTAAAAAAGATGGCTTCCGCCGGTTCCGTGAATCGTATTGGGAGATTCCACGTAAAAACGGAAAGTCGGCAATTGCTGCAGGTGTAGCCCTGAATATGTTCGCGAATGATGGTGAGTTTGGTTCAGAAGTTTATGCCGGTGCAACAACAGAGAAACAGGCTTGGGAAGTATTTAAGCCTGCTCGACTCATGGCAGTACGTTCACCAGAATTTATCGAAGCAGCAGGCATCTTGATTAATGCTGGCAGCCTGGAAATACCGGACGATGGTTCAATCTTTGAAACGATTGTTGGTGATCCACCAGATGGCCAGTCTCCACATTGTGCGATTGTCGATGAATACCACGAACACCAGACCAATGCGTTGTATGACACGATGCAAACGGGTATGGGGGCACGCCGTCAGCCGCTCATGTTTGTGATTACTACAGCTGGATTCAATATTGATGGTCCATGCCATGACATGCGATTACGTGTCCAGGATATGCTGCTTGGTACTGTACCGGATGATGAGCTGTTTGGCTTTATCTGGACCATTGATGAAGGTGATGACTGGACTGATCCTAAGGTTCTGCAAAAAGCAAACCCGAATTTTGATGTGTCAGTTTATGGCGACTATCTAGAATCGCAGCAACGCAAGGCCATTAATAACCCGGCACGCCAGAATACATTTAAAACAAAGCATTTAAATATCTGGGTATCCGCTCGATCTGCTTATTTCAACATGGAGAAGTGGCACAAATGTGCTGATAAATCGCTGCAGATGGAAGACTTTGCAGATGATGAGTGCTTCATGCCACTGGATCTGGCATCCAAGATCGATATCTGTGCCCGGATTAATCTGTTCTACAGAATAATTGACGGCAAAATCCATTATTACTGTGTGCGTCCACAATTCTATCTTCCTTCTGAAACTGTATATGACGGTGAGGAAAAGGTGGTAATTGATCGATACCAGAAGTGGATGAATCAGGGATTGCTTGAGGTACATGACGGTGCTGAAACGGATCTTGATTTGGTGGCTTCGGATTTGATTGCAGATTCAAAAAAAGTGAATTTGAAAGAGGTGCCATTCGATAACTGGGGCGGTCGTCAGATTGCTAAAACGCTTGGTGATAATGGTCTTGAAGTTGTTGAGATCGCTAAGAACACCAAAAACTTTAGCCCGCCCATGAAAGAGCTGGTAGCGGCAATTGCTGCCGGTCGTTTTCACCATGATGGAAACCCGATTTTATCCTGGATGGTTGGCAACGTGATTAGCAAACCAGATGCCAACAATAACGATTATCCACGCAAACAGAAGAATGCTTTCAAAATTGATGGTGCTGTTTGTTTATTGATGGGGATTAATCGAATTATGGCTGTGGCTGGTGAACCTGAGAAATACGAAGTTCATTTTGTTTAAAACTTATTTATTTAACAGCCTCCTTTATGGAGGTTTTTCATTTTAGGAGAGCTTTATGTCTGCTCTACAGAAATCGTTTGGCTCTTTTGAAATTAAGGCTATTAACGAAGAAAAACGAACATTTACAGGGGTTGCAAGCACACCAAATCAAGACCGTGCAAAGGACATCATGGTTCCTGATGGCGCTGAATACCAACTTCCAATGCCGCTGCTTTTTCATCATGAAATGAAGAAACCAGTCGGTCAGGTCCTAAGCGCAAAAGTGACTGAACAAGGCATTGAAGTCGAAATCCAGATTCCTGAAATCAAGGAAGAAGGAAAGCTTAAAGAGCGAGTCGATGAAGCTTATCAATCACTGAAATATGACCTTGTTAAAGGGCTTTCAGTCGGATTTATCCCTGATTGGGGAGAAGCTGAATACCTACAAAACGGAGGTATTCGATTCAATAAGTGGGAATGGTACGAGCTTAGTTTGGTAACTATCCCATGCAACCGCGATAGCGGAACAGATTTTTCAAAAGCATTTGAGGAACACAAAGTCGCGTTGGGCAAAAAACCTCAAGACGTTCCAGATGGCGCTTCATCTGAACAAAAACACGTTGTCGTAAAACTTAATAGCCCAACAAAGGGTGGAGTGAAACTATGAAAGAATATTTACAGAAGTTGTTAAAAGCACTGGCAGAAAAAAACCAGGCAATGCAACAAGCTTTAACCAAATCTGCTGCAGCTGGAACTACACCCGATGAAGAAACAGAGGGTCAGATTAAAGCGCTGGAAGCAGAAATTGAAGCAATCGAAAAGAATATTGCTCGCGTACAGAAACAAATTGCTGCTACTGAAGCTGCTGCTGCAACCGCAACACCTGCTGCTGGTCAGTCGGAAGCTGAAGCGGCTGCATCTGCTGCTGGCGATCCTAATCCTGCTACGCCAAAGGTTGAGGTTAAATCCAACTTGGAAAAAGGTATTGGATTTGCTTTGATGGTGAAGGCATCTGCTGTTGCTGCGCATAGCAAAGGGCAGGTAACCGCAATTGACGTACTTAAAGCATGGAATGCACCAGAGCAGGTGCAAAACGCCCTGCAGCAAAAAGCTGTGATTGGTACGACTACAGATCCTAACTTTGCTTCAGCATTGGTGGATTACCAGAACTTAACTGGTGAATTCATCGAATTGCTTCGCGGCAAAACTGTTGTAGATCGTCTAGCATCTCGCATGCGCCAAGTTCCTTTCAACATCAAAATGCCATCTCAAACTGGCGCATCTTCCGTGAACTGGGTGGGCGAAAAGAAAACTAAGCCAGTAACAAACCCGACCTTTGGCAACATGACTTTATCGAAGTCAAAAATTGCAGGTATCGTGTTGCTGTCAGATGAGTTGGTCCGCTTCTCTAATCCTAAAGCAGATACACTTGTTCGTGATGATCTAGTGAAGTCAACAGCTGAATTTATTGATGATCAGTTCTTTGATCCAGATAAAGAAGAATCAGATGATAGTCCAGCATCTGTTTTAAATGGTGTAACGGAAGTGACAAGCACCGGCGAAACAGCTGAAGCTTATGAGGCTGACTTATTCGCCTTATTGAAGTCTCTTACAGATCAAGGGATTTCAATTTCTGGTGCAACATGGGTGATGTCTGAAACGCGTGCTGCTAAGTTAAGCATGATGCGTGATGCACTAGGCCGCAAATACTTTGAAGGAATGAACCTTCAAGGTCAAAGCTACCTAATGACATTGCCTGTGGAAATTTCTGCCGCAGCAGAAGATAAGATTGCACTTATATTGCCAAGCGAAATCCTTCTTGCGGATGATGGAAGCATGGACTTCTCTGTGAGCTCTGAAGCCACAATCAACCTCGGTACGGATGCAGCACCTAACTGGATCAACCTTTACCAAAATAACCTGATGGCTATTCGTGGTGAGCGCTTCATCCGCTGGAAGAAACGCCGACATCAAGCTGCTGGATTTATCCAATACACCTGATTGATTTAGGTCAAGACAGCTCCTTAATCGGGGCTGTTTTTATATCTAAGCATCACAATTGTTTAGCTATAGGAACAGTCTATGAAAATTAAATATTTAAAAACGACCCATGATTCCAATATTGGGGATGTGAAAGAAATTCCTGATTTTCAGGCGAATGTTCTGCTCAAAATTGGTATTGCAGAGTTATTCGAAGGTGAAGGGAAATCTAATAAG
>NZ_DJDC01000201.1:0-4098 GCF_002430855.1 Acinetobacter sp. UBA5934
AACCAATGTACGAAAAATGGTGACGCATTTTCTATAAGCAGTAAAGACTAGAATGATTTTTTTGTCATTCTAGTCAATTTTCACTTTTCAATCTAAGCTTTCAATCTCAAAAAATAAATACTATTCAATTACTTAATTAAGTTTAAACTGATTTTTGACCGTTTATCCAAGTCAATTTTAATTGTCAGCGATGACATAGTCATTTCGATATTCACATGTCAGCATAAAAATATAAAGAATCCAAAATCGATGGACGAAAAAAATGACCAATATGGTAAATAAGGCTCAAGGACTTGGGCTATCGCTCATTACCAGAATTGCGGGTAGTGATGTTCTGGATCAATTTAAGCTGCGTAAACTCGTTGAAAAATCATTATATCAAGGGTCAAAAATTGGCTTTAAAACGCTAAGTAAAACCCAAAAAGTATTTAAAGCGGATTCACATGTCAGTAAGCAGCGTTTGCCGAATCAGCACAAGTCATTGTTTGACTTGAGTCTGACTGAAGAACAGCAAATGACCTGTGATGCAATGGATCAATTTGCCTCAGAAGTCCTTTACCCCTTAGCCTATCAAGCTGACCATAACGAAAAATTTCCCGCAGCACTTTGGCAACATGCGACAGACTTAGGACTAAATTATTATGCTTTGCCTGAAGCCTTGGGTGGAGTGGCCACCGAAAAAAATATTTTAAGCAATATTTTAATTGCAGAACATTTGGCCAAAGGTGATTTCAGCTTAACTGCCGGATTACTTTCAACTTTTAGCGTGATTAATGCCATTGCCCAATGGGGTTCTGAAAAAGTTCAAGCGACCTATTTATCCAGCTTTGCAAATGATGCCGAGATAAACGCCACCTTTGCCATCCAGGAAGCCACAGCTGCTTTTAATCCATTGCAATTAAAAACCAAGGCAACGTCGAGCAATGGACAATATGTGATTAATGGCGAAAAAACCTTAGTTCTATTAGGAGAAACTGCCGATCTATTTTTAGTGAATGCTGAACTGAATGGCTCAGCCGAGGTGTTTATTGTAAAACGTGACAGTAGTATTACCGCCAAGAAAAGTCCAGCCATGGGTTTAAAAGCTAATGAAACCGTCACTCTAAAATTCAGCAACACTCCTGCTGAACGTTTAGGTGATGAAGATTTTAACTATACGGCTTTCTTAGACTTGGGCAATTTAATGTGGTGTGCCATGGCTGTGGGAACTTGTGAAGCCGTAAAAACCTATTGCATTGAATATGCCAATCAACGTACTGCGTTTGGCGAACCTATTTCACATCGTCAAAGTGTCGCTTTTATGATTGCAGATATGGCGATTGAAATTGATGCCATGCGCATGCTGATTTTAAATGCGGCTAGCCTGGCTGAAGCCGGTCAATCTTTTCATAGGGAAGCCTATTTGGCACGTTTACTCTGTGCAGAAAAATCAATGAAAATTGGTACCGATGGTGTTCAAATTCTGGGCGGGCATGGGTTTACCAAGGAACATCCGGTTGAACGCTGGTATCGTGACTTACGTGCCACCGCGATCTTGCATTCAGGCTTACATGCTTAATCTATCAGTTAAGGAATTACCCAGATGAATTTACAGAATCCTAAGAAATTTAAAATGTTGATAGATCAGGCCCATGAATCAGCTTTAAATGTACTACGCCCCATTTCACGTAAATATGACAAGGCCGAACACAGCTATCCCAAAGAACTCGACATGTTTGCCTCACTTATCGATGGTATGAATGATGGAGGCGAAGGCATCAATGCCGGAGCTGCTGTAGGAAAGCGTGGCAATACCGATGCCGGAAATAAAAATGGCGTCAATATGTCCACGGTACTTGGCGTGATCGAAATGTGCTATGGCGATACCGGCTTATTACTCAGTATGCCGCGTCAAGGTCTAGGTAACTCGGCCATTGCAGCAGTCGCCAATGATGAACAGCTGGAGCGCTTTAAAGGCATATGGGCAGCCATGGCCATTACTGAACCCGGTTGCGGTTCAGATTCTGCAGCCATTCGCACTACCGCCACTAAAGATGGTGATGATTACATCTTAAATGGTGAAAAGATTTTCGTAACCTCTGGTGAGCGTGCTGACGCTGTTGTAGTCTGGGCAAGTTTAGATAAAAATCTTGGACGTGCTGCCATTAAATCCTTTGTCGTTCCTAAAGGCACAGCGGGCATGAAAGTAGAACGCCTGGAACATAAACTGGGGATCAAAGCCTCCGATACAGCTGTGATCAGCTTCGTTGACTGCCGCGTGCCTGCAGAAAATCTGTTGGGTCATGCTGAAATTGATGTGGCCAAAGGTTTCGCAGGAGTCATGGAAACTTTTGACAATACCCGTCCACTGGTCGCAGCCATGGCAGTCGGATGCGCAAAAGCGTCATTGGAGAGAATTAAGGAAATTTTCAAAGATCAGTTAGATAATAATTATGCTATTCCTTATTTACAGACCTCGCACATTGCAGCGCAGATTTATCGCATGGAAGCTGAATGGGAAGCTGCACGTTTACTGACCATGAAAGCTGCCTGGATGGCTGACAATAAAAAGCCGAACTCACGTGAAGCCTCCATTTCCAAAGCCAAAGCTGGTCGCATCTGTAATGAAATCACCTTAAAATGCGTCGAGCTTGCAGCCAGCGTGGGCTATAACGAAGATGAATTATTAGAGAAATGGGCACGCGACTCAAAAATTCTTGATATTTTTGAAGGCACACAACAAATTCAGCAATTGATTATTGCACGACGTGAACTGGGCAAAAATTCTAGTGAGTTAAAATAAATTTCTTGCTTTTTCAAAATATAAAACCGGATAAAAGATGGATTTTTATCAGATATCGCGTTATAAAAATCCATCTCTTTTTATTTGACTCATTAAGTTTTTATGTACCAAATTAGACCCATTCAACCTCAAGATAATGCTGAAATTGCACAGGTCATTCGTGAAGTTTCGAAAGAGTTTGGACTTGCTCCTGAATCTGGTTTTGCTGTAGCCGATCCTATTTTAGATGATTTATATACAGTTTATCAGCAACCGAATGCGCAATACTGGGTAATCGAAAATCAACACGGTCAAATTATGGGTGGCGGTGGTTTATCGCCTCTAAAGGGTGATCCTACAATTTTAGAAATTCAAAAAATGTACTTTTTGCCTGAAGTTCGAGGCTTAGGTTTCGCTAAACAGCTTTTAGAAAAAGCCTTTCAATTTACACAGCTGCATGGTTTTCAATCATGTTATCTGGAAACTACCAAGGAACTTTGGCAAGCAGTAAAACTGTATGAAAAATTAAGCTTTCAATACCTAGATCATCCCAAGGGAAATACCGGACATAGCCATGCATGTGAAATCTGGATGGAAAAAAGCCTGTAATTGATTTTAATTTTATATTTTTATCTATTAATAATGGCTATATAGGTAAATTAGAATCAATTAACGCAATTTTTGCATACCAATGTGTACTTTTACTTACACTGAAAGTATTCATTAACCTCTATAGCCTATACCCTAATCATTCTATCCTCAAAGCATCAGGAAACAGGAAGTTTCCATAATAAAAAAAATAAACGATGTAAAAGGAAGTAGAAAGCTAAGAACAAAAAATCATTCACAGTCACAAGATAAAATAAGCCTCATCCAGATATGGGGCTTATTTTTTAGCGTTTTCAAACCTTAACAAGAATAAGCCAAAAAATGTACAGCTTCATTTAGTCGCTTTGCTAATGTCAAAGTTTAAATATAAATGATTCAGGATCATTAACATGACTAAAAAAGCATTATTCATAACGTCCAATGTCGGTGTTGAACAAGATGAACTGATCAAACCTCTTGAATTTTTACAATCTAAAGGTATCGAAGTCATTCATGCTGCAGAAGAACAAAAAGATGTTCAAACGGTTAAAAGTGATAAAGAACATGCCACTGCTTATAACCCGCAAACAACTTTGGCTAAGGTCTCTCCTGAAGATTATGATATTTTAGTTATCCCAGGAGGAACGGTAAATGCAGATACATTACGTTTAAATGAAGATGCTCATAAAATTATTCAGCACTTTACTGACAATGCAAAACCGATTGCAGCTATTTGTCACGGGCCTTGG
>NZ_DJDC01000040.1:0-3438 GCF_002430855.1 Acinetobacter sp. UBA5934
CAAAACCAATACCACCGGCGCCAATTACAGCAACTCGATTGCCCACAGCTGCACCACGTAATACTTCTGCATAAGACAACACTTGCGGTGCCTGACTGCCTTCAATGGTTAAGGCACGCGGAACAACGCCAGTTGCAACCACGACCTCATCAAAACCTTCACGTTCCAGTTGTTCACGGTTGACTCTGGTATTTAAACGCAGTTCCACTCCGGTTCTTTCAATCTGAACTTTAAAATAGCGGATGGTTTCGTGAAATTCTTCTTTACCTGGTACCACTTTGGCCAAATTGAATTGGCCACCCACTTCATGACTTGCTTCAAATAAAGTGACTTTATGACCACGACTTGCAGCTACTGTCGCAGCCGACATGCCTGCCACACCTCCACCAATAACGGCAATCTTCTTCGGTGCTTTGGTTTTTACATAGACCAGTTCTGTTTCATAAGCCGCGCGCGGATTGACCAGACAGGTTGCACGCTTATTTTTAAAGGTATGGTCCAAGCACGCCTGATTACAGGCAATACAGGTATTAATTTCATCTACCCGATTGGTTGCAGTCTTGCTAACCCAGAAGGCATCCGCCAATAATGGTCGTGCCATTTGCACCATATCCGCTTTTCCAGCAGCCAAAATGGCTTCGGCAGTTTCAGGCATGTTAATACGGTTGGAAGCAATCACAGGAATAGCGACATGCTTTTTCACTTCAGCCGTGTAATCGGCAAAAGCTGCACGTGGCACTGAAGTCACAATGGTCGGAATACGGGCTTCATGCCAGCCAATCCCGGTATTGAGCAAGGTAACTCCTGCTTCTTCCAATGCTTTTGCAACAGTAATAACTTCCTGCATGGTATTGCCGTCATGCACCAGATCCAGCAGCGACAAACGGAAACAGATAATAAAGTTTTCACCAATTTTTTCACGGATGGCTTTGACAATATCTACTGCGAAACGCATGCGGTTTTCAATGTCACCACCCCAACGGTCGGTACGCTGATTGACATGGCGACTTAAAAACTGATTCAGCAAATAGCCTTCCGAACCCATAATTTCTACGCCATCGTATCCTGCATATTGTGCCAGTTTTGCGCAGTGGGCAAAGTCAGCAATGGTCTGATTCACTTCAGCACTAGTTAAGGCATGCGGTTTGGTCGGATTGATTGGTGCCTGAATGGCAGACGGCGCAACCAGATCAGCCTGATAGGAATAACGGCCAGTATGTAAAATCTGCATGGCAATTTTCCCGCCCGCTGCATGTACCGCCTGGGTAATCACCATATGTTTTTCAGCTTCTTCACGGCTGTCTAATTTCGCGCCACCGGCAAAGGTCAGACCTGCATCATTCGGTGCAATCCCACCCGTTACAATCAGCCCTACACCACCTTGTGCACGTTCTGCATAAAATGCCGCCATACGCTCATAACCACGTGGTGCTTCTTCCAGACCCACGTGCATAGAGCCCATCAAGACACGATTTTTTAACGTGGTAAAACCTAAATCTAAAGGGGCTAACAGATGAGGATAATTAGACATATGATCTCCTTGGCGTGCTGTCTCAGCGAGCTATTCCGGTGCTTAATGCAACTTGTTGCACAATTTATATTCCAGATTTGATTTTTATGCAACATGTTGCATAATGTTCTGGTAAATTTTTACTGACTGAGCCGTTTATGTCTTTAGCCCATGTTTTATTGACCAGCCTGATTGAAAAACCCAGTACCGGGATTGATTTGGCGCGTCGCTTTGACCGCTCTATGGGCTTTTTCTGGAATGCAACGCATCAGCAGATTTACCGTGAACTCAGTGCTATGCAGCAAAAAAACTGGATCTCAACCCTTGAAGATCATAGTGCCAATACCCGTAAAAAGACCTATCAGGTGGAAGCGTTGGGACGTGCCGAACTGGCAGACTGGATGGTCAAGCAAAGTCCGCCTGCCCAATTGCGTGATGATTTAATGGTCCGCCTGCGCGCCGAAGCTCAACTCGGTGGCAATACCGTGCTGCCTGAGCTGGAAAGACATCTGATCCTGCATCAAGAAAACTTAAAAATTTACCAAACGATTTTTGCCAAAGATTTTGCTCATGGGCATACTCAAGACCGGACCCTGTTTATTCATAAAATGATTCTACAACTCGGGATTGACCTGGAACTGGGCTGGATTAAATGGCTAGAGACCATGATTCCGCAATTAAAAGCATTTGATCAACAATAATAGCGTTCTTTATTGAGTATCTTTTATTTCTCCATAACAGGAGAAAATAAAGAAAATGTTTACAGTAATAAAAAGTCTAATAAGTAAGGAAACAACCATGCCGCATTACCGCATGCCTGATGGCGAAAAACTGTTTGTTCGTGAGTTCGGACAAGGACGGCCTGTATTGGTTCTTTCAGGTTTGGGTATGCTCAGCTGGCAATGGCTGCCGTTTCTTTATCGGCATGCTAAAACTCATCGCTTTATTATTCCAGACTGGCGCGGTTTTGGCGGTTCGCAAGATTGTGCCATTCCGGAAATGGATGCCATTTCCAGTCACTGGCGTGATATTCACAGCTTGATTGACCAACTCCAGTTAAACGAGATTCCAGTAATTGCCTATTCTATGGGTGCAACTACGGCGATGCATGGCATGCAATATGGTAACTTTGCCGAGCATATCTCAGCCTATCTGCATATAGACCAGACCCCTAAAATTCCGGTAGATGACAGCTGGGCTTATGGCCTGTTTGGTGAATCTCATCCTGTTTTTATTTCTATTCTGACTGAGCTGTCGCAGTTACTGGCCCAGCATCAACATACCCGATATGTAAAAGACCTGGATAGCCAAACCCGTGGCCAGATTGCCAAGCTCTGGCTACAGTTTATTGGCCTGCAGAATAGCAATAAATACACCTTAAAAGGCTTTGAATGGGTATTGAATCAGTCGCGATTGCAAAGTTTATTATTGCCTTCCAAACGGGTCGACTATATGACCTGGTATATCAACAATTATCTGTACCATCAGGAAGATTACCGCGAGGCCCTACAAAAATTGCAATGTCCGGTGACTTTCCTCAGTGGCACTCAATCCAAATTATATCCGGTAAAAGGCCAGACCCTGATTGCGCAAAGTATTCCGCATGCCAAACAGGTTCATTTTGCAAAATCTGGACATACGCCCTTGCTGACTGAACCTGTAAAATTTGCTCGCGAAATGAGTGTATTCTTGAAAGCCAATGCGACTCATAAACATTAGACGGATGAATAAAATCAGGAGCCAAAATGAAAAAACTCGTGGTCTTTTCAGGTGCCGGTATGAGTGCCGAAAGTGGCATCAATACTTTTCGGGACAGTAATGGCTTATGGGAACAGTACCGAATTGAAGATGTTGCAACCCCTGAAGCCTGGAAACGCGATCCGGAACTGGTACAGCGTTTCTATAATGAACGGCGCAAAAATATTCTG